>CAZIQV010000213.1:0-3963 GCA_964541275.1 uncultured Chitinophagaceae bacterium
AGAGGTCTTCATAGGTCGGCAGGGCCGGCTTGGCGGCGAAGCCCCGCAGGGTCAGGCCATTGGCCTTGGGCTCGTCCTTGAGCAGTTCGCGGGCCTGGCGGACAAACTCTTGGGCCACCTCGATTGTGCGAGCGGCGGCCGGGTCGAGCGGTGCAGGATCGAGCGGAGGCACACCGACTGCCTGGGGGTCGGTGTCGGCTACCCGTCCGTCGAGGCCCGGGCCGCGGAAGACCACGACAAAGCGGTGCTCCTTGACCGGCTTGACGAAGACTTCAACGCCGTCGATCGCCACCGCCTGGAGCTTCTCGACCACCTTGAAGCTCTCTTCAGAAGGAATCCGGCCGGCCCGGCGGTCGCTGATCAGGCCGGCCGGGTCGAGCGTGCAGAAGTTGCCCCGGGCGGCGACGTCGTGGGGTCCGAGCTCAAAGCCGATGCCGGTCGCCTCGAGGGCCCCACGGCCGATCTTGAACTCAAGCGGGTCGTAGCCGAACAGGCCGAGGTGGCCCGGCCCCGAGCCCGGCGTGATGCCCGGCAGCACCGGCAGGCTCGAGCCGCTGGTGCCGATCGCCGCGAGCCGGTCGAGGTTTGCGGTGGCGGCGGTCTCCAGTTCGGTCTTGCCGCCCGGTTCGGTCGGCAGGCCGCCGAGCCCGTCGGCCACCAGCATCACGATTTTGGTGTTGTTCTTCTCGGCCAGTTCGCGGATCAGGTCGTGCTCGGTCATCGTGGCGTCTCCGGAAAGTGGGGGCGAAGCGGGGCCGCGGCAGGCGGTGCCAACGGCACAGTTGTCGGCTCAGGCGGGGTCGTCTGCAAGGGGGGCGGCGGCCGTCGCCGGCCACCGCAGCCGCAAGCTCAGATGGAGCAGGTAGCCAAAGGGACCCGAGAGAAAGGTGAGCAGCAGGCTCAACGTTCGCAGCGGCCAGGGAATGCCGGCGGCGACCGCCTCGCGGGCGATCACGGTGCCGACCACCATGTCGAAGACAAGGTAGTGGGTCCAGGCGGCGGCGAAGACGAGGTCGTCGGAAAAGGCCTGCCGGAGGCCGGCGATGGTCATGACGTCGCCGGGCGGCGGCCCGCCGGCGGCAAGCTTCCAGCCGATCACGGCGACATAGCAGCACGCCAGCCCGGCCGGCACCAGCCGGCGGCAGAGGGTGTCGGTGATGAACCGTTTGCCCGGCAACATCAACAGCGGCAGCCAGGCGAGCAGGGCGACGGTGTTGGTGATCTGGAAGAGTTGCTCGGCCATCGTCGCCTCCGGTAATGTCTTGTCGATTGCCGCTGGCCACAGCGGCCCCACGATCGGATCGTACCACCGCCGGTCGGCGGTCCCGCCGCGCCCCTCGCCGTGAGTGTCATCAGATGAGCAACGTTCGCCCCGCCCCTCCCGACGATCCGATCTCCTACGACGCTGCCGCGGTGCTGGCCACCGGCGGAATCAGTCAGGCCGATCTCGACAATCTGGCCGGGCCGCTGGAGCAGGCACGGGCAGAGACCAACGCCGATCTCGATCGCTGGCGGCGTGGCGAGGCTGGTCGCGAGCCGCTCGACCCGGCCTTTATCGACCTGCCCGAGCGGCTGCTGGCTGACTATGGCAGCACCCGACCCGAGAGCGAACTGTTTGCGATTCTGCAGACTGCCAAGCGGCTGCGGGAGGCGGTCGATCGGGTCGTCGTGCTGGGCATTGGCGGTTCTTACATGGGGACCCGGGCGGTGTTCGAGTCGTGCTGCCATCCGTTTCACAATGAACTCTCGCGGGGCGAACGAGGCGGCAGGCCCCGGCTCTCGTTCGCCGGCTTCAACATCGACAACGACTCGGCCCAAGGTCTGCTCGACGTGCTGGCTCCGGCCGAGCGGGCCGACGCCGACGACCTGCTGACCCAGTGGGCCTTGCTGGTGGTCAGCAAGAGCGGCGGGACGCTCGAGACAGCGGTCGCAACCCGGCTGTTTCTCCGGACGCTGGCTGACGCGGTCGGAAACGATCCGGGCCGGCTCGCCGAACGGCTGGTGCCGATCACCGGCGACAGCGGCAAGCTGGCAAGCCTGGCCAAGACCCTCGGTTGTCCCGATGTGTTCGGCATTCCCGACGGGGTCGGCGGCCGCTTCTCGGTCTTCACCGCAGTCGGTCTGCTGCCGGCCTCGATCGTCGGCGTCGACGTCGTGCGGCTGCTGGAGGGAGCGGCGGCGATGACCCGCCGGTTCCGCGAAGCGCCGGTTGCCGAAAACCCGGTGCTGCAGTTTGTGGCGGTCTCGCACCTGGCCGAGACCACGATGCAGGCGACGATTCGGGTGCTCTCGAGCTGGAGTGACCGTCTTGAGGCGGTCGGCTTCTGGTACGACCAGCTGCTTTCGGAAAGCCTCGGCAAGAACGAGCAGGGGGCGACGCCGCTGACGGCGGTCACGACCCGCGACCTTCACTCGCGCGGCCAGCAGCACCAGGAGGGCCGTCGCGACAAGCTGATCACCAATCTCTGCGTCGGTGAGCCCCGTCGCGACCCGCTGGCCCTGCCGCCGCTGACGGGGTCTGACGGCAACGAGGATCAACTCGATGATCTGATCGGCACGACCTGGCCGGCGATGCTCGCCGCGGCCACTGCCGGCACCAACGAGGCCTACGCGTCGGTCAAGCGGCCCACCGCCACGATTCGGCTCCCGCGCATCGATGAGCACACCGTCGGCCAACTGCTGCAGTTGCTGATGCTGGCCACCGTGGTCGAAGGTCGGCTGGTCGGCACCAACCCGTACGGCCAGCCCGGGGTCGAGGCCTATAAGAAACTGATGATGAAGCGGCTGCGTCCGGACCGTTGACCGGTTCATGTCGGAGGCGTTGCGGCCCGGTTCACCGTACGCTGGTCCGAGCCGTTGCCTGAAGGCCGGCCAGGCGGCGTCGGCAGTACCGCAGAGCCGGAATGGCGGGCGGACGTTTCCGTCGCGTGCGTCAAGGGTACGATGCTTGGTGTGAAGAGCCGGAGCAACGGCATCAATCTGCCCCTGCCGGTCTTGAACCGCACGTCCCTGAAAATCCTGAAACCCCCTGTTTTCTTGCCGGAGCGAACTGATGGCGATCACGGTCACCTGGAGCGGGCACTCGACCTTTCTGATCGACACTGGCGGCGGGGTGCTGCTGGTCGACCCGTTTTTCGACGACTGTCCGACGGCGGCCTTCAAGGCGGCCGATATCGCCTGCGACGCGATCCTGCTGACGCATGCCCACTTCGATCATCTGGCCGATTGTGTGCCGATTGCAACACGAACGAACGCCCCGGTTTTCTGTTGCTTTGAGATCGCCCAATGGCTGGCCGGTCAGGGCGTTGAACAGGTGACCGGCATGAACCTCGGCGGGGCGACCGCCGTGCCGGGCGGTCGGGCGAAGATGGAACTGGCCCACCACTCTTCGAGTCTGCCCGACGGCAGCTACGGCGGCCCGGCGGCGAGCTGGCTGCTCGACGTCGGCGGGGCAAGAATCTTCATCGCCGGCGATACCTGCCTGTTTTCCGACATGGAGCGGATTGGCCGGCCCGATGGGCGGGGCAGGGGGCTCGATCTGGCCATCCTGCCGATCGGCGATCTGTTCACGATGGGGCCCGACGACTCGTTGGAGGCGATTCGGCTGCTCAAGCCCCGCGTGGTGCTGCCCTGCCACTACAACACCTGGCCGCCGATCGCGCAGGATCCGCAGGCCTGGGCCGGACGGGTGCGGGAAGACACCGCGGCCAAGCCGGAGGTGCTGACGCCGGGCGGGTCGCTGAGCCTCGCTGCCGACTGAGCCGACAAGCGGGCCGCTGATTCCACCGGTTCACCGCAGACAGGTTCACCGGGGGAACCTGTCGGGGGTTCAGGCTGGGTCTGCCGGAGGAACTTGCACCTCGACGGTGTCGCCGACAACCCGCGTGGGAAAGACATCGACCGACAACGCCGGGTTGTCGCACCAGGCGCCGTCGCAGACGCCGAACCGCCAGGCATGCCAGG
>CAZIQV010000214.1:0-3911 GCA_964541275.1 uncultured Chitinophagaceae bacterium
ACTTGCCCAGCCGGCCGGCATGGGCCATCGCCAGCAGCATCAGGTGCTTGGCCTGGAATTGGCCCAGGCCGCCGCCGAGGCAGTCCCGCTCGCCAAAGGCGGTGCGGCCGTCGGGCCGGCAGGCCGCGGCCACCAGCAGCGTCGGCACCGGATGCCACGAGTGGCTCTTCAGCAGGCTCGGCGTCGAATGGTCGCCCGTTACGACCAGCACATCGGGCTTGAGGGCCTCGATCCGGGGGATGATCGCGTCCAACTCCTCGATCCGCTTCACCTTCTCGGCAAAGTTGCCGTCCTCGCCGGTCGAGTCGGTGTACTTGTAGTGCAGGAAGAAAAAGTCGTAGTCGTTCCAGCAGGCGGCCAGTTCATCGACCTCTTCGGCCAGCGTCTGCGGCGTGCCCACCAGCTTCATGCCCACGAGGCTCGCCAGTCCCTTGTACATCGGGTAGACGGCGATGGCGGCGGCCCGCAGGCCATAGAGTTCCTCGTAGGTCGGGAGGGCCGGCTTGGCGGCAAAGCCCCGCAGGGTCAGACCGTTTGCCTTGGGCTCGTCCTTGAGGATATCCCGGGCCTGCCGGACAAACTCCTGGGCGACTTCGACCGTGCGGGCGGCGGCCGGGTCGAGCGGCTCTGGTGCAAGTGGCGGCACGCCGACTGCCTGGGGATCGGTGTCGGCCACCCGGCCGTCGAGGCCCGGACCACGGAAGACGACAACAAAGCGGTGCTCCTTCACCGGCTTGACGAAGACCTCGACACCGTCGATCGCCACGGCCTGCAGCTTCGCAACCACCTTGAAGCTCTCTTCAGAAGGAATCCGGCCGGCCCGGCGGTCGCTGATCAGGCCGGCGGAGTCGAGGGTGCAGAAGTTGCCCCGGGCGGCGACGTCGTGGGGCCCGAGTTCAAAGCCGATACCGGTCGCCTCAAGGGCACCGCGGCCGATCTTGAACTCCAGTGGGTCGTAGCCGAAGAGGCCGAGGTGGCCCGGCCCCGAGCCCGGGGTGATGCCCGGCAGGACCGGCAGGCTCGAGCCGCTGGTGCCGATCGCCGCCAGCCGGTCGAGGTTGGGCGTGGCAGCAGTCTCCAGTTCGGTCTTGCCGCCCGGCTCGGTCGGCAGGCCGCCCAGGCCGTCTGCCACCAGCATCACGATCTTTGTGTCGTTCTTTTCGGCAAGCTCGCGGATCAGGTCGTGCTCGGTCACGGCGGTGTCTCCGGGGATCGGGGGTTGATGGCAGTCGGCGTTTGGCGGGCAACCCGCTGCCACAGTTGTCGGTTCAGGCAGGGGCATCTGCAAGGGGGCAGTGGGACGCGTCATCGGCCTTTGGTCCTCCAACCGCTGGTCTGCGCCGTCGAAGCGGTTGTGACGTCAGCAAGAGTTGCCCGGCGATCCTCCCCTCCGGTAAGGTCTTGCAGGCCGGCGGGCAGATGCCTCGAAACCGGCCACCCCCTTCAAAACTTCAGCCTGAGTCCGCCACGATGAGCAATGTCCGCCCCGCGCCCCCCGACGATCCGATTTCCTACGATGCAGCAGCGGTGCTGGCCACTGGCGGTATCAGCCAGGCCGACCTTGATGGCCTCGCCGGATCGCTTGAGCAGGCGCGGGCCGACAGCCTGGCCGATCTCGATCGTTGGCGGAACGGCCAGGCCGGCAATGATCCACTCGACCCGGCCTTTATCGATCTGCCGGAGCGGCTGCTGGCCGACTACGGCACCACCCGGCCGGAGAGCGAACTGTTTGCCATCCTGGGAGCGGCCAAGCGGCTGCGAGAGGCGGTCGACCGGGTGGTGGTACTCGGTATTGGTGGCTCCTACATGGGCACCCGGGCGCTGTTTGAGTCGTGCTGCCATCCCTTTCACAACGAGCTGTCGCGGGGTGAGCGGGGGGCCAGGCCACGGCTGTCGTTTGAGGGCTTCAACATCGACAATGACTCAGCCCGGGGGCTGCTCGACGTGTTGGCCCCGGCCGAAAAAGCCGACGCCGACGATCTGCTGACCCAGTGGGCCCTACTAGTGGTCAGCAAGAGTGGCGGTACGCTCGAGACGGCCGTTGCCACCCGGCTGTTCCTCCGCGAATTGGCCGACGCGGTCGGCCATGATCCGGCCCGGCTGGCCGAGCGGCTGGTGCCGATCACGGGCGGCAGCGGCAAGCTGGCGAGCCTCGCCAAGACCCTCGGCTGCCCCGACATCTTTGGGATTCCTGACGGTGTCGGCGGCCGCTTTTCGGTCTTCACGGCGGTCGGCCTGTTGCCGGCGGCGATCGTCGGCATTGACGTGGTGCGGCTCTTGGAGGGGGCGGCGGCGATGACCCGCCGGTTCCGCGAGGCCCCGGCCGCCGAGAACCCGGTGCTGCAGTATGTAGCGGTCTCGCACCTGGCTGAGACCAGGATGAACGCCACGATCCGGGTGCTCTCCAGCTGGAGTAACCGGCTCGAGGCGGTCGGCTTCTGGTACGACCAGCTGCTGTCGGAGAGTCTCGGCAAAGACGAGCAGGGGGCGACGCCGCTCACGGCGGTCACGACCCGCGATCTCCACTCCCGCGGCCAGCAGCATCAGGAGGGCCGCCGCGACAAGCTGATCACCAATCTCTGCGTCGGTGAGCCTCGCCGCGACCTGCTGGCCCTCCCGCCGCTGACCGGATCGGATGGCAATGAAGATCAGCTCGATGATCTGATCGGCACGACCTGGCCGGCGATGCTTGCCGCGGCGACTGACGGCACCAACGAGGCCTATGCATCAGTCAAGCGGCCGACGACCACGATTCAGCTGCCGCGGATTGACGAACACACTGTTGGCCAGCTGCTGCAGATGCTGATGCTGGCCACCGTGGTGGAGGGCCGGCTGGTCGGCACCAACCCCTACGGCCAGCCCGGCGTCGAAGCCTACAAGAAACTGATGATGAAGCGGCTGCGGCCGCAGGGCTGACCTGCTCTGGCTCGCCGGAGTTTTCTTGGGCCTGCTCGAAACCGAATGGGCCCGCCCCGGCTCTCCGGAAACGATCCCCGAAAAAACCCGCAGACCTTTCTTTTTTACCCGGAGCGAACCCGATGGCTGTCACCGTGACCTGGAGTGGGCATTCCACTTTTCTCATCGATACCGGCAGTGGTGTGCTGCTGATTGATCCGTTCTTTGATGACTGCCCGACGGCAGCCTTCAAGGCGGCTGATGTCGCCTGCGATGCCATCCTGCTGACCCATGCCCACTTCGATCATCTGGCTGACTGCGTACCAATCGCCAAGCGGACCAAGGCCCCCGTCTGCTGTGCCTTCGAGATCGCCCAGTGGCTTTCCGGTCAGGGCGTCGAACAGGTGACCGGCATGAACCTCGGTGGGGCGACTGCTGTCCCGGGGGGGCGGGCCAAGATGGAGCTGGCTCACCACTCCTCCAGCCTACCCGACGGCAGCTACGGCGGCCCGGCTGCGAGTTGGCTACTCGATGTGGGTGGGGCAAGAATCTTCATCGCCGGTGACACCTGCCTGTTTTCCGATATGGAGCGGATTGGTCGGCCCGACGGCCAGGGCAGGGGGCTCGACCTGGCCATCCTGCCGATCGGGGATCTCTTCACGATGGGACCGGATGACTCACTCGAGGCGATCCGCCTGCTCAAGCCTCGTACCGTGCTACCGTGTCACTACAGCACCTGGCCGCCGATTGAGCAGGATGCCGCCGCCTGGGCCGGCCGGGTGCAGGCAGCGGGCCTGGCCGAGGCGAAGCTGCTGAATCCCGGTGAGTCGTTGAGCCTTCCCGCCGGGTGAATCGACGGAGCGGTTGGCGTCAGGGCCGTGTTCAGCAGGTCTCGGCCGGCGGAACCTGGACCTCGACCATATCGCCGGCGAGACGGGTGGGAAAGACATCGACCTTGAGGGCCGGGTTGTCGCACCAGGCGCCGTCGCAGACGCCGAACCGCCAGGCATGCCAGG
>CAZIQV010000215.1:0-3899 GCA_964541275.1 uncultured Chitinophagaceae bacterium
CTGTCCCCGACGGCCTGCCCCGGGGCGGCCTGCTGGGCATGGCGGCGATTCTCGCGATGGGCAGCGACGGCGAGCGATCGTCTCCGGTCGAACGCGGCGCCTGGGTGTTACGGAAACTGCTCCACGATCCGCCGCCCCCCGCGCCGGCGAACGTCCCGCAGCTCAGCCGTCACGCCGGCGAGCTGCTTTCGGCCCGCGGGCTGTTGACCGCCCACATGGAAGAGCCTCAGTGCTTTCAGTGCCATCGGCGGATCGACCCGATCGGCTTCGGCCTTGAGCATTTCGATGCCGTCGGCCGCTGGCGGGAAACCGAATACACCGAAGTCGCCCGGAACAATCGGGTGGTGAAGTCGAAGCGGCATCCAATCGACGCGACCGGAAAACTGCCCGACGGCGTCGACTTCGATGGCTTCTTCGAACTCCGCAAGGCAGTGGCCAGGCAGCACGAGGCGTTTGCCCGCGGGCTCATCGAGCACCTGATCGCTTACGGCCTCGGCCGGCCCTCCGGGTTTGCTGACGCCGAATTGGCCGCGTCGATTCTCGCTCACTCCCGGGAGTCGGGCCTGACGATCAAGTCGATGATCCAGGCAATCGTGCAGAGCGAGGCTTTTCGGACCAAGCGGTTCGATCCCGCCCAACCGCCTCGGCCTGACGGCCCCGCCAATTGAATTGAGGACAGCCCGATGCCCAACCGCCGAACTTTCCTCCGTTCCTCAACTGCGGTGGTCAGCCTGCCGTGGCTGCAATCGCTCGGCTTTCCCCGGGCAGCCCGCGGGGCGGGAATCGCACCGCCGAAGCGGATGATTTTCCTCGGCTTCGGCTGGGGGGTGACCCGGGAATCGTGGTATCCCGACCCCACCACCACCGGACCCGATTACAAACTTCCCCCCGGTCTCGAGCCCCTCAAGCAGCACCAGGCCGATTTCACCGTCATTCAGAACCTGCGGCACCAGTACAGCAATGAGGCCCACTGGGGCAGCACCTTCTGGCTGACCGGCGCGAACCGCTATGCCATTCCCGGACAGAGCTTTCACAACAGCATTTCGGCCGATCAGGTTGCGGCCGAAGTCTTCGGCCGCCAGACCCGGTTCACCTCGCTGCAACTCGGCTGTGACCATGGCGAGGCCTCGGGCCACGGCCCGGGACTGTCGCTCGCCTGGAACCGCCAGGGCAAGCCGCTGGCGGCCCTCAACACGCCCGTGGCAGCCTTTCATCGGTTGTTTTCCGACGACAAGACGCCGCTGGCGGTCCGTCAGCAGCAGCTCCGGCAGCGGCAGAGCATCCTCGACACCGTGCTGGAGGACGCCCGCGGGGTCGCCCGCGGCCTCAGCCGCACCGACACCGAAAAACTCGCCGAATACTTCGAGTCGATCCGCGACATCGAAACCCGGCTTGCCAAGGAAGCCCAGTGGCTCGACGTACCCAAAAAACGTCCGGCGGAGCCGCTGACCGAACCGCCCGGTGATGTCGCGGGCTATGACGAAATCAGGCTGATGTACGACCTGATGATCGCGGCGATGCAAACCGACGCCTCCCGCGTCTTCACCTACCGGCAACCGTCGCAGGCCCTGCTGGAGAGCCTGGGGGTCCGGTTCACCGGTCACAATGTCAGCCACTATGCCCCGGGCCCGAGGATGGAGGCGAGCGAACTCCGCGACCGCAAGCAGTCGGAACTGCTCGCCTATTTCCTCGATCGCCTCAAGCAGACACGGGAGGCGGACGGCAGCCGGCTCTTCGACCATGTCTGCCTCGCCTACGGCAGCAACATCCAGAGCATCCACTACCTGACCAACTGCCCGACCCTCGTTGCCGGCGGGGCCGCCGGCATCCGGCTCGGCGAGCATGTGGTCGCCGCTGACGAAAAGACGCCGCTGTGCAACCTCTGGCTGACGCTGCTGCGGGGCGTCGGTCTTGAGGTTGAATCCCACGGGGACAGTACGGGCGTGCTCTCGGAACGAGGCTCTGTCTGAAACGACAGAACCTGGTGGCTTGAAATCGTTCGAGCAGCCGACGATGCTCCAGGGGGCGTTCGGGGAAACAGCAACCGGCGCCAACGGCCGCGCAGCCGCACGCAGCCACTGCCGATACCACCACACCGGAAAGTTCCGCCTGATGAAACCTGCCCTCGCCCTGCTCGCGGCCCTGCTGCTGGGCAGCCCTCTCGCCGCCGCCCAGCCCGCTCCGCCAAACATCGTGCTGATCATGGCCGACGACCTCGGCTGGGCCGACCTCGGCTGTTCCGGCAACGACTTTGTCGAGACGCCCGCGATCGACCGGCTCGCCCGGTCGGGCCTGCGGTTCACAGACTTCTACGCCGCCGGCGCGGTCTGTTCGCCAACCCGCTGTGCCGTGCAGTCCGGCCAGAACCAAGCCCGCATCGGCATCACCGCCCACATTCCCGGTCACTGGCGGCCCTTTGAACGGGTGCAGACCCCGCTGACGGCCATGGCCCTGCCGCTCGACACCGTGACGATTGCCGAAACGCTCAAGTCGGCCGGCTACCGCACCGGCTACATCGGGAAATGGCACCTCGGCAACGGCCCCGAGCATCAGCCCGCCCACCAGGGCTATGACTACTCGGCCGTCGTCGGCGGCCCGTTTCTGCCGGGCAGGTTTCGCGTCGTCCACGGCGACCGCAGCGTCACACCGGGGCCGGAGCAGTTCCGCACCGACTTTGAGGCCCAGCTGGCCGAAGGATTCATCGACCGGCAGCAGGACACGCCCTATTTCCTGATGGTCTCCCCCTACGCCGTCCACATCCCGCTGGCATCCCGCTGGGAGCTCGTCGAGAAATACCGCCGCAAGGCGGCGGCCACCGGGAGCAAGCTGCCGCACCCGGTCTATGCAGCGATGATCGAGGAACTCGACGGGCTCGTCGACCGGGTCGTGGCGGCCATTGAGCGGAGGGACGAGACCGACCGCACCATGATCATCTTCACCTCGGACAACGGCGGACTCTTCCGGCGGTACGACTACCAGCCCGACGCCGACGACGACGTCACCTCAAACGCACCGCTCCGCGGCGAGAAGGGCCAACTCTACGAGGGCGGCATCCGGGTTCCCCTAATCGTGAGCTACCCGCCGCTGGTGCCGCCCGGCACGACAACCGACGCCGTCGCCATCAGCTACGATTTTCATCCAACCCTCGCCGCAGTCGCTGCCGCCGACCTGCCGGAGAATCAGACAATCGACGGTGTCAGCCTGCTGCCCGTGCTCCGGACGCCGGACGCCAGCCTCCCGCGGCAGGCGATCCACTTTCACTTTCCCCACTACCATCACCATCGCCCCGCCTCGGCGATTCGCGAGGGCGACTGGAAGCTGATCGACTACCTCGACAACACGGGGGAGGCTGAGCTGTTCAACCTCAGAACAGACCTCGGCGAAACAAAAAATCTCGCCGCCGAAAAACCGGGGCGGGCTGCCGACCTCAAGCGGAAGCTCACCGCCTGGCGACGCGAGGTTGTCGCCCGACTTCCGGTGGTCAACCCGGTCCACGACCCTGCCCGCGCAGCCGAGTGGTACAGCCTGCGGGACGGCAAGCCGGTGCCCAGTGGTTCCCGCAGGCGGTTTCCTCCGACCGAGCGAGACTGAATTTCTCGGGCACTCTTTCTGGGGCACGGTGATCCCGGGCGCGGTCTCAGGCTGCCGCCGGGCCCCAGCCGCTCGCCAAGGTCAGCCGCTCGCCAAGGTCAGCCGCTCGCCAAGGTCAGCCGCCGGTGAGACCAGCCAGCTCCCGCCGCGCCTCGCCCGCCTTGCCGGCCGCCAGCAGCAGCGCGATCTCGTCGAGCTTCGCGGGGCTGGCAGCTGCGGTTCGGCGGGCCTGATAGAGCCGGTGGGGCAGTTGGAGGTCGGCGGCGGTGAGGCCCGAGTCGCCGGCGACCAGTTGCTGCACGATCTCG
>CAZIQV010000216.1:0-3889 GCA_964541275.1 uncultured Chitinophagaceae bacterium
CCCGGCGGCGGACCTCTCGCAATTCATCAAAGAGGCCGACCGCTGGCCCCTCGCCGGTCTCAGCGTGACGATTCCCCACAAGGAATCGGTGCTCGACCTCGTGACCAGCCGCGACCCGCTCGTCGAGGAGATTGGGGCGACCAACACCCTTCGCTTCACCGAGGAGGGCGGCGTCGAGTCGTTCAACACGGACGCGACTGCCGCAATCGGAGCCCTGCGGGCCACGCTCGAGGAGCAGGAGGACGGTTTCGGCGGCCGGCTTGGCCTGAAGACAGCGCTGATTCTCGGGGCCGGAGGTGCCGCCCGGGCGATTGCCTGCGGCCTGCGGCAGCAAGGGGTCGAAGTCACCATCGCCTCGCGGACCGCCGACCGGACCCAGCAGTTGGCCGATGCCGTCGGTGGCAAGGCGATCGACTGGGCAGCCCGGCATCGCCTGCCGTATGACTGCATTATCAATGCGACCCCGGTTGGCATGCATCCGCATGTCAACGAGAGTCCCTTCGATGCCGCCCAACTCAGACCCTACATGGTCGTCTTTGACACCGTCTACAACCCGGAAAATACCCTGTTGGTCAAGGAAGCCAGGGCTGCCGGCTGCCGGGTGATCACCGGCGTCGAAATGTTCGTCCGCCAGGCGGCTGAGCAGTTCACCATCTGGCACGGTCAGGAACCGCCCGAGGACGTGATGCGGGCGGCCCTCAAGCAGGCAACCTCGTCGGTCAGGATGGTTGAGTGAACCCGCTCGCCCGCAGTGTGACCGGGCCGCAGTTCCCGCTGCCGGTGCTCGTCGGCTACCGGGCGACCGGCAAGACAACCGTGGCCGGCGGGCTCGCCGGGCTGCTCGGCTGTGAGCATCTCGATGCTGACGAAGCCCTCGAGGCGGAATCTGGCTGCACGATTGCCCAGCTGATCGCCGACCGGGGCGAACCCGCCTTCCGCGACGCCGAGACGAAACTGCTCAGCCGCCTGCTCGACTGCCGTGAGGCGATTCTCGCAACCGGCGGCGGCGTCGTGCTGCGGCTGGAGAACCGCCGCCTGCTCAGGCAGGCCGGCCGACCGGTAATCTGGCTGACCGCCCCGGCAGCGGAGATCCGCCGTCGGCTCGCGGCCGACCCGACGACGGCGAGCCGCCGTCCCGCGCTCGCCGGTCGGGATGTCCTCGACGAAGTTGAGCAGGCGCTCGGCGACCGGGAACCCCGCTACCGGGAGGTGGCCGACGTCTGTTTCGACACCGCGGCGATGTCCCGGGACGAACTCGTCGCCGCGATCGCAGCCTGGTTGGCAGCCCGATTTCCGGCACCCGGAGCCAGCCCGCCCGTTCGGAGAGACGGACCATGAGCCTTTTTGCCGGGCCTGTCGGCTTCGTCGTCGCCGCGGCAGCCGGCGTTGCCGCCGGGCTGCTGCTGAAGCGGTTCGGCGGCTGGATGGTGGCTGAACTCGACGCGGCGGCCGAGGACGAGGGGCTGCCGATTCCCACCCGGAAGCCGCCTGGTCGGCTGGAGCACTGGCCGACGGTGGTGGGCGGTCTGCTCGCCGTCGGCCTCTGGGGCTGGGAGGTGGCCGCTGCGGGGGACGCCGGTGACGCGGCCGGGGCGACGCCGGTTCGGGCGGCTGCCCATTTCATTTTTTTCTGGCTGCTCACGGTGGCCGCCTGGGTCGATATCCGGCACCGGGTGATTCCCGACCTGATCACGACGCCGGGCGTGCTTGCCGGACTCGCCGCAACCTGGCTCGCGCCGGAAATCCTGCTGCCGGTTGTGACGATGTCGCCCCGGAATTTTGCGGCGGCCGAGCCGGTCGCCGACCTGCTCGCCGCCTGGGGCGGGCTGCGGGCGGGCGGTCCTCCGGTGTCGCCGCTTGGCCTGCCTGTTGCGGTTGGGATTTTCACGCTCTGGTGGCTGGGCTGCACCGCACCGCTGCTTCCCGACGATGCTGAAGCGTCGCCAGGGAGGTCACGGCTCTGGGGCTGGCTTCGCGAGCCGCGGACGCTCGTCCTGCTGGCGGGCCTGCCGCTGCTCGTCGCCGCGGGCTTAAGCGGTGGGCTGCGGTTCGCCGCCGTCGAGAGCAGCCTGATCGGGCTGGCTGTCTCGGCCGGGCTGGTCTGGCTGACCCGGGCCGGGGCCTCTCTGGCCCTCGGCCGGGAAGCGATGGGCATGGGAGACGTCACCCTGATGGCGATGGTTGGCAGCTGGCTTGGCTGGCAGCCCGCGGTGCTCACCTTTTTCCTGGCGACCTTCATCGGCCTCGGCCATGGGCTCTTTCAGGTGCTCCGGCATCGGGAACACGAACTGCCCTACGGGCCCAGCCTCTGCCTGGCGGCGGCGATCGTGACGGTCGCCTGGAGACCCGTTTGGGACGCGACCGAGCCGTTCTTCGCCGATCCGCTCCAATTGGCGGTGGTGCTGGGGCTGGTGGTCATCCTCACCGCGGTGACCCTCTTTATCTGGCAGCGGCTGCGGGGCTGAGGCGGTCGCCGCCGCCGGGTCGTTCCGGACCGCTGCTGCAGCGACCGGCGGCGAGACGGGGTGCCGGCCGACCCGGCTAGCCTGACCGGCCTTGCTCGATTTTCCGGCCCCCCCTACCCTCCCGGCGAGCGTTCACCCGTTCCGGCCCCCTTGCGCCCCCGACGTTCCTCGCATGAGCAGACCGCGGTTGAGCCTCGTGTCGATCCTGGCTGCAGCGGCGTTTGTCGCCGGCTGTTCACAGAATCTTTTTCGCCGCGAGACGCCGCCAGCGGTCATCAATCTCGAGCCACCGCCCGGCGTCGCCGCCCCGGCCCACACCCTGCCGCAGCCGCTGGCGAGCCTGCCCGAACAGCCGTCGTATGCCAATCTTGACAGCCGTCAGCTCGAATCGGCCCTTGCCCGCAGCCAGACCGAGAACCAGCTGATCCAGGAGGAACTCGCTGCAGTTCGCGACCAGCTCGCCAGCACGACGTCCCAACTCGCCGCCAGCCGGACCGTGGCCCGTCCGGCAGATCAGGCGGCGAACGGGGGCGGAGCAGCCGGCGCGGTCGCGGCACCGCAGGCCGCCGCGATGCAGTCGGCAGTCGGACAGCTTGCCCTCGGCGATCTGCCGGTGCGGCTCGACGGCGGGGTCGTCCGGATCGAGATTCCTGCCGAGCGGCTCTTTGAAAATGGGACCGCCAACCTGCTGCCGGCAGGCATTGCCGTCCTGACCCAGCTCGCAGGCGAGCTTGAACGGGTGTTTCCCCGGCATTTTCTTGGTATCGAGGGACATCTCGATACCGAACCGATTCGCGGCGACGCCTGGGATTCCGCCCACCAGCTGACTGCCGCGCAGGCGGCGGCGGTCTTTGATTTCCTCGCCGCCCGCACCCCGCTCGACGACGGCCAGATGTTTCTCGTCGCCCACGGCGCCAACCACCCGGTGGTCTCCAATGCCACCGCAGCCGGGCGGCGACGGAACCGGCGGATCGAATGCGTCGTCTATCCCGAACGGGCTCCGTGAGACCGGCGAAACCGAGCCAAAGCGGCCTCCCTTTTTCCCAGCCGCCGGCCCCGTAAACTCCGGAGATGATTCGGATCATCGATTACGGCAGCGGAAATCTCCGGAGTGTCCAAAAGGCCCTCCAGCGACACGGCGCAGAGGCCGAGATCACCGCCGACCCCAACCGGATTGCCGATTCGGAGCGGCTGGTGCTCCCGGGCGTTGGGGCGTTTGCCGATGCGATGACGGCTTTGCACGACCGCGGCTTGGTCGAGCCAATCCAGCGGTATCTGGCTGCCGACCGACCCTTCCTCGGCATCTGCATGGGGCTCCAGTTGCTCTTCGAGACCGGCCTGGAAGGCGGGCGGCATGACGGCCTGGGCGTGCTTGCGGGCGAGGTTGCCCGGTTCGATCTGCCGCGGGACTTCAAGGTGCCCCA
>CAZIQV010000217.1:0-3824 GCA_964541275.1 uncultured Chitinophagaceae bacterium
TAGCTTGAGAGTCCGCCGCCGTCGGCGAGTTCGCGGCGGAAGTTGACGAGGTTTTGCTCGGTCAGCCGCCCCTCGACGAAGGCTCGAGCGTAGATGCCGGGCGAGGCGTGCCCCTGGAAGTAAACCTGATCGCCGGAGAAGTCGTCGCCGCGGCCGCGGATGAAATGGTTCAACGCCACCTCGTAGAGAGTGGCCGCCGAAGCATAGGTGGAGATGTGCCCACCGATACTCTTGTCTTCCCGATTCGCCCTGACGACCATCGCCATCGCATTCCAGCGGATGATGCTCTTGATCCGCCGCTCCAATTCCCGATTGCCCGGAAACGGAGCCTGGCGATCCGTCGGGATGGTGTTGATGTAGGGCGTGGTGACGACGAAGGGAATCTGCACCCCGAGCCGGTACGCCTCCTGCTCAATTGCATGGAGCAGATAGCTGGCCCGGTCGCCACCCTTGCTCTCCAGCACGTAGCGGAGCGAGTCGAGCCACTCTTGGGTCTCGGTCGGGTCGGCGTCGACGGCAACCACCCCGTCAGCCCGCTGGGGCTGGCCGCTGGTCGAATCGCTCGCCTGGCCGATCGACATCTGGGCCTGGGCACCCCGCGGCAACACGCCGTTTCCCACGCCACCGGCCGCCGTGTCGACCGCCCCGACACCCGCTGCATCCCTCCGGGATTCGTCCAACTCGGAACTGGCCATCGATTTCTCCAAGGCGGAAAGGATTATTCGGCTGATTATCCCGCCCCGGCGATCGGGCGTAAAGCCTGCTGCCGGGGCGGTTGTCTTCTCTACACAAAAGGGCCGGCGGGCCGCTTGATTGGTCAGTGCGCGGCGGCCTCGACGCGGGGACGGTAAATCTCCGTGGCGACCCCGAAATAGTTTTCGGCGGAGAAGGCGACCGTCTCGCCGAGTGTCGGGTGCGGATGGATCGTCTCCGAGACATCCCGGGCCGAGCAGCCCATCTCGATCGCCAGGGTACCCTCGGCGATCAGTTCCCCGGCACCGGGACCGACGATCCCGACCCCGAGAACACGGTCGGTCTCGACGTCGACGAGCATCTTGGTCATGCCGTCGATCCGGCCGAGGGCGTGGGCCCGACCGCTGGCGGCCCAGGGATAGCGGCTGATTTCGACCTCGCGTCCGGCTGCTGTCGCCTCGTGCTCGGTCAGTCCGGCCCAGGCGATCTCGGGATCGGTGAAGACCACCGCCGGAATCGCCCGCGGTTGAAACAGGGCCGGTTCACCATGGAGCGCTTCAACCGCCACCTTGCCCTGGTGACTCGCCCGGTGGGCGAGCATCGGCTCGCCGCAGACGTCGCCGATCGCGAGGATCCGGGGATCGGCGGTCCGCTGCTGGCCGTCGACCTCGACGAACCCCTTGGCGTCAACGACGACATCGGTGTTTTCCAGGCCGATGCCATCGGAATTCGGGCGGCGACCGACGGCGACGAGCACCCGCGAGAAGGTCTGGCTGGTTTCGCCAGCGGGGCCAGCGAAAAAGACCTCGACGCCGGCGGCCCGATCTTCGAGCCGCACGACCTTGGTCTCGAGCAGGATCGCCGCGAAAAGCTTTTCCAACCGCTTGTGCAGCGGTTTGACGAGGTCGCGGTCGGCTCCCGGCAACAAGCTATCGGTCAGTTCGACCACGGTTACCTGCGAACCGAGTTCCGCATAGACCGTGCCCATTTCCAGGCCGATGTAGCCGCCGCCGATCACGAGTAACGACTCGGGAATGTCGGCGAGTTCAAGAGCCGTGGTCGAATCCATCACCCGGGGGCTGCCGATATCGAACGCCGGGATTCGGGCCGGCCGCGACCCGCTGGCAAGGATGCAATGATCGTACGAGACGGTCTCGCTTCCGCCGTCGGCCAACGCAACGGCCAGGCTCCCGGAGTCGGCGAACCGGGCTTCGCCCCGCACGATGCGGACATTCCGGCGGCTGGCCAACTGGGCCAGTCCGCCGGTCAGGGCCTCGATCACCTTGTCTTTCCGGGCTCGCAGTGCCTCGATCGCGATGGTCGGTGGGGCGAAACTGATCCCCCAGGCTTCCATCTCCCGAGCCTCAGCGAGCACCCTCCCGACGTGCAGCAGGGCCTTGGAGGGAATGCAGCCTCGCAGCAGACAGGTGCCGCCGAGCCGGGGGTCTTTCTCGACGAGGGTTACCTCCATCCCGAGGTCGGCGGCCAGAAAGGCCGCAGCGTAGCCACCCGGTCCGCCGCCGAGCACCACCAAAGGCGTGTGCATGCAAAGTCTCCTGTTGTCAACGTCGAGGGTGTCGGGCCGCGAGGGGGTGGGGCGGGCCTCTGCGGATGGCAGCCGCTGCGGCGTTCCCCGTCGCAACGGCCTTGCTGTTGTAGTTTCGCCGCGGGGTTCCTTCAAGAAAGGCCGGGAAGCGGCTGCCCCTGGCTGACAGTTGCTCGCCCGGGTGTCCGTGGAAAAAGCCGTCCGCGGCCCTTGCCGCCGCCTGCGGCCGCACGCGAGTTCACTCGGGCAACACTCGACACCGCCACGGGTTTCCGGGGGGCCGATCGCCGCCTCCCGCGGCGGCAGGGGTTTCCTTCCTCCGCCCGCTGTTGGCTAGCCACCCTCGGGAGGGGAGAGCGATCCCGCCGCGGCCGGCAATCCGCTGAATCACCACCCCGGTGACGGTAGACTTCGCCGCGGCAGGAATCGCGAGAGTGGCGGAATTGGCAGACGCGCTGGATTTAGGTTCCAGTACCGAAAGGTGTGCAGGTTCGACTCCTGTCTCTCGCACTCGATATCCGGCACGGACGAGCCTAGACTGCCGGACAATTCCCGCTGTCGCCCCTCCTTTGCAGTCGTCCCCGGTCACCCCCCCAAAGTCCGCGCCCTCGCGAGGGCGTCTTCGGCCTCGGGGATCATGCCGGCCCGCATGCAGGCAACGCTGAGGGCCGTATAGCTGAAGGGCTCGTTCGGCTCGAGTTCACAGACGCGGCGGGCATGCTCAACCGCTTTTTCATGCCGTGCCAGGCGGGTGCACCAGGCCGACAGGGCGGAATGGGCCAGGGCAAAGTCGGGCTGCTCGGCAACCACCGCGTTGAGGGCGTCGACAGCTTCTTCGAGTCTGCCTTCGTCTTTGAGCTTTTCCGCTGCCGCGTAAGCTTCGTCCGGTGTCGGCATCGTGGGTCATCCCGCGGGTGAGGCGTCAGCGCAATCAGATTGCTGGTCGGGTGGAGTATAGCGTCGGTTGAACCGAGGCAGTCAGCGGGGTGTCGGGGGCCTTTTCACGGCCGCGTCGACCGGGCAAATCAGGCAGCTTTGGCGGGTTTTGGACAGCCGACCGAAATGGCATTGAATCGAATCGGCTGCACGACCGATAACCCGCCAGAGGTCGAGTTGATCTGACGGCCCATCGCTCTTTCCGTTGCAGGCACCCCGTGAGCATTCATCCCCTGGCCTCGGTGAGCCCCGACGCCGAACTCGGCGTCGGCGTGAGCATCGCGGCCTTCGCGACCGTTGAGGCCGGCGTCAGGCTCGGCGACTACTGCTCGGTTGCCAGCGGTGCCGTGATCAAAGCGGGCTCGCGGCTCGGCTGTCACAACGAAATTTGCGAGCATGCGGTCATCGGCGGTCGGCCCCAGCACGTCGCCCGGCCGGACGATATCGGGACGATCGTCATCGGCGACCACAACGTCTTCCGCGAAGGTGTCACCCTGCACCGGGCGCTCAAAGCCGACGCCCAGACGCTCGTCGGCAGCCACAATTACCTGATGGCCGCGTCCCATCTCGGGCACGACGTCTGCCTCGGCAACAACTGCATCCTCGCCAACAACGCGTTGATCGGCGGCCATGTCACCATCGAGGACCG
>CAZIQV010000218.1:0-3792 GCA_964541275.1 uncultured Chitinophagaceae bacterium
AGGCCTCGGTCATCACGGCGCAAACCGTGTGGGAGCCGGTGTCCTCGGCGCAGGTCCGGCAGCAGCCGTCCCGGAAAAACCCGGTCAGCGGTTCGGTTGAACAGGGCACGAGTGGCTCGCCGAGCAGGTTGCGGTCGGCAGGCCCGCCCGGGGAATCGTGGGTTTTGTCGAAGGCGATCATGGTGGTGAACTCGGCGGGAAGGAGAAGCCGCCCAAGACGACGGCAGGCCCTCTGCGGGCGAGGCGACAACGAGTGAACCGGTATGATGACACCGTTGTCAGCAGCCCGCCACCCAAAACGCTCGATGCTCAGCCTGCACGCCCCCACCTCCGACCGCTGGTTCGCTCAGGTCGACAGCAGCCTCGATGAGATTCTCATCGACCATGCCCATTGCGAGAAGAAGGCAGCCGGCGTCGCGATGAACCTGCTCTTTGCCTACGTCGACAACACCAATCTCAGCCGGGCGATGACCGAGATCGTCAACGAAGAGCTGGAGCACTTCCGGATGGTTCTCGACCTGCTCCAGCGGCGGGGCATTCGCTTTCGCAAGCTCGCGCCGAGCCACTACGGCCCCCGGCTGCATGAGCTGATTCGCCGGGGCGAGCCCGACCGGGCGGTCGACCGGCTGCTGGTTGCCGGCCTCATCGAAGCCCGCAGCTGTGAGCGGTTTTCGTTGCTCAAAGAGCGGGTTGAAGACGCCGAACTGGCCGCCTTTTACGGCGGCCTGTTTGAGTCGGAAGCCCGGCATCACGCCACCTACGTGCGGCTGGCCTGTGAACTCGCTCCCGAGGCAACCGTTCGCGACCGGCTGCACTGGCTCGCCGCCCGCGAGGCCGAGATCATCACCGAGGGAGATCCGCGGCCGCGGATGCACAGCTGACTGCCGCCCCCGAGAACAAGCCGTGGCCCATCAATGAACTGATCGCCGCCGGGGCAGTCGTCGCGATGGCGGTCTGGGGTGGGCTGTTGGCCGTTCCGTCGGGGAGCCGGCTGGTGCCGCTGGGGCCGCTCGACCCGGGCCGCTGGTTTGTCGACCATCCGCTGACGGTCGCCGAACTACCGCTGCTGGCGATGCTGGTTGTCGGCGGAAGCCTGTTGGTGGCCGACCTGGTCGGCACGCTGTGCCGTGGCAGCTTCGGCGCTGATCTGCTCGCCGGCATGGCGATCGTCACCAGCCTGCTGCTGGGGGAATACCTTGCCGGGGTCCTCGTGGTGCTGATGCTTTCCGGCGGCGAGGCCCTTGAAAGCAGGGCGGTGAGCCGAGCTGGCGACGTGCTCAACGCCCTCGCCCGGCGGATGCCGACGGTCGCCCATCGCCGGCTCGCTGGCCGGCTCACCGATGTGCCGCTGACCGAACTGACCGCCGGCGACACGATTGTCGTCCTGCCGCACGAGATCTGCCCCGTCGACGGCACGGTGGTCGCCGGCCGCGGCGTGATGGATGAGAGCTACCTCACCGGCGAGCCTTACCGGATGCGGAAGGCGGCCGGCTCGAACGTCTTCTCCGGGGCGATCAATGGCGAGTCGGCCCTCGAGGTTCGGGCCGACCGGGTCGGTGAGGACAGCCGCTATGCCAAGATCATGCAGGTGCTGCGGCAGAGCGAACAGCAGCGGCCGCGGCTGCGGCGGCTGGCCGACACGCTCGGTGGCCTCTACACCCCCCTGGCTCTGGTCCTCGCGGCGGCAGCCTGGTGGGCCAGCGGCGATGCGATTCGGTTTCTCGCGGTGCTTGTGGTCGCCACCCCCTGCCCCCTGCTGATCGGTATTCCGGTGGCGATCATCGGCGCCGTTTCGCTGGCGGCCAAGCGGGGGATCGTGATCCGCGACCCGGCCATCCTCGAGCGGCTCGACAGCTGCCGGACCGCGATCTTCGACAAGACCGGCACGCTGACCTACGGCCGGCCGCAGCTAACCGATGTGGTGCCTCTGGCCGGCCTGCCGGCTGCGGACCTGCTGGCTCTGGCCGCCAGCCTCGAGGCCTACTCGAAGCATCCGCTTGCCAACGCCGTGCTCGAGGCCGCCCGCGAGCGGGGCCTGCCGCTGGCCGACGTCGACAGCCTTGCCGAGAAACCGGGCCGGGGGCTGGTCGGCCGGGTGCTGCTGCCGGGCGGCGAGGCCCGCGAGGTCACGATCACCAGCCGGCAGAAGCTCACGGCGATCGATCCAGCCGGGGCTGCGGCGTTGCCCGAGCAGGCGGGCGGCCTGGAATGCGTCGTGGTGGCCGATGGACGAACGCAGGGTCTGCTGAAGTTTCGCGATTCGCCGCGGGCGGCCGGCCGGCCGTTTGTCGAGCACCTTGCCCCGGCCCACGGCCTGTCGCGGGTGATGCTCGTTTCGGGGGACCGCGAGAGCGAGGTCCGCTGGCTGGCTGACATCGTCGGCATCGATGAGGTGCACGCCGGAATTTCACCGGAGGGCAAGCTGCAACTGGTCGAGGCGGCGACGGCTGAGTCGCCGACGCTGTTTGTTGGCGACGGCATCAACGACGCTCCGGCACTGGCCGCGGCGACGGTCGGCATCGCGATGGGAACCGCCAGCGATGTCACCAGCGAGGCGGCCGGGGCAGTGGTCATGGAATCGGCTCTTGAGCGGGTCGATGAACTCCTGCACATCGGCAGCCGGCTGCGGTCGATCGCCCTGCAGACCGCTGTCGGCGGCATGGCGGCAAGCGGTGTCGGCATGCTGGTGGCGGCGGCCGGCCTGCTGCCGCCGGCGGCCGGCGCACTGGTTCAGGAGGCGATTGACGTCGTCGCGGTGGTCAATGCCCTGCGGATGTCGTGGAGCGGCGGCGTGCTCTCGGATATTCCGGGAGGCGATCAGGCCTGAGGGTCGGGCGGCGGCAGCGTGACGGGGTGGCGGGGGCCTCCGGCTGTGAGCCTGCCGAGCGACGCCGCGGCGAGGCTGCCTCCCGACCAGCTTGCCACGCCGGCCAACGCGGCTGCGGTGATCGCGACCGGACCGGCTGCAACTGCCGCAGTGGCAAAGAGTGCTGCGGAGGTCGCCAGTCCCGCTGCCTCGGCCGCTCGTCGACTGTCGCGCTTGCTGCGGCCGGCCTGATGGACGGTCCATTCGGCGACAGCCGCCGCCACCTCCGCCGCCACGGCGGCCGGGAAGGCCCCCCGGATTCCCAAGCGGCCGGCGGCCCGCAACAGGGGCCGCCCCGCCAGGCGACCGACGGTCGCGACGGCGGCACGGGTTGAGACCACTGCGGAGACCCGGGTGCCGAGGCCCCCCAGCCGGGAGGCCAGGATCTCGACCTGCCGACTTTCGGTTTTGCCTGTCGCGCACCAGTTGGTGAAATGCTCGCAGTTGGCAAAAACGGGACAATAGCCGGCGGTGCCGACGAGCCGTTCGGCCCGCTGGGCGATGACCTCGGCCGGAAACGCCGCCGCCGGCTCGGTCTGCCGCACGATCTCGCTGCCGCCGGCGAACTCCTCGCGGCTGGTGCAGACGACGCTGCCGCCCCGAAACAGTCGCGAAAATTGGTGCGGACGGGCATGCGCCACGGTTCCGTCGCCGAGGTCGATGCCGTGATGGAGGTAGCCAATCTGCCGCCCGACCAGATGACGGGCAGCAGCGATGCGATCGCCGCGGGCCATGGTTTGCTCCCGTTCCTCGGAGGATCTTCAACGATACGCATCTCATCCGCGGCGAGTTCAACTACCCAGCCGCCGTTGTGCGGGCTGCGCGACCGGAACTGCCGAATGTGAGTTCTTGGTTCGGCAGCCAGATTGCTCCTTGAGGCCCGCCCCGGACCGTCGTACCTTCGGGGGACGTTCAGGATCCCGCCG
>CAZIQV010000219.1:0-3789 GCA_964541275.1 uncultured Chitinophagaceae bacterium
ACGTCTTCGGGAGTTGGCGGCAGTCCGGTCAGGTCGAAGCAGAGCCGACGAATCAGCGTCGGCCGGTCGGCCGGGGCCGACGGTTTCAGGCCGGCCGCCTCAAGCCGGGCGAGAATGAATGCATCGACTGAATTTCCGGTCCCGTTTCGCCGGTCAACCTCCGGGACGGCCGGATCGGCCACGGGCTGGAAGGCCCAGTGCCTGCTGCTGCTGCTGCTGCTGCCGGTGGAAGCGGCTGCCGGCGGTTGGGGAACGCCGGCGACCGGACGAGGGTCGGCCGCACCAGCTGCAATCCAGCTGGTGAAGTCGCGGACAACCGACTCCTCGAGCCGGCCCGCGGGGGGCATCTCCGGGCCGGCATACCGAATCGCGTCAATCAGCAGGCTGCCAGCGGGGTCGCCCGGGATGATTGCCGGCCCGGAATCACCGCCCCGCAGCAGCCCATCGGCGGTGTCGAGCACAAGCCCCCCCTTCGCCACCCCGGCCTTTCGAGAGTGGCAGTCATAGCAGTGGGTGGCGAGGACGGGGCGAATCCGCGATTCAAAGAACGCTTCACCGTCTCCGGCAGCGTCGGCCGCCGCCGGAACGGCAGCGAGGGCGAGCACAGCAGCGATGAGCACGGGGGGGCACGCAGCCCCCTGCCGCGGACCGATACGAGCCGGACAAACCCGCGTCCTGTCGTGAGATAATGATGCCATGCGGACTGTTTTCACCAGACCCCCTTGGGGGCGACGGCAGCCAGAGCAGCCGATTCCCACATCCTGAGTCTAGCGTCTGGCCCGCCGCGGTTCCTGCCCTCGGCACCGGTCAACGGTCGGTGTTGCCGATCGCGTAGACCGCTGTTTCCGAGCGGATGAGCAGCCTGCCGGGAGCCACCGCGTAGGAGGCGAAGGTCCGTTCCCCGTCACCGAGCAGGTTACGGCTGACCTCGACAAAATCGGTGCCGGTCCGGACCACGGTCGCCTCGCCGGTTTCATTCTGAAAATAGATCAGGCCCTCAGCGAGCAGCGGCGAGGCCGAGAAGTTCCCGCCGAGCCGCTCCCGCCAGTGTTCTTCGCCGGTGCGGGCATCGAGGCAGGCGGCGACGCCTCGGTCGGTGACGAGGTAGATCTCCGTTTGATCAAGGAGCAGCGACGGGGTGTGCGGGACGCCGCGGTCGACCTTCCAGGCCACATGTGTCTCGGTGACGTTGCCACTGCCATCGGGCCTGATCGCGTAGAGGGCCGGCTTGTCGTAGCCTGAGCAGACGTAGACCAGACCGTTACCGAAGACCGGCTTCGGGATGACCGAGTAGCCTTCGGTGTAGTCAAACCGCCAGAGTTCGCGGCCGGTCGCTGGATCGTAGGAGAAGACAGCGGCACTCCCCGGGCAGATTACCTGGTCGGAACCAGTGCCAGACCGGCCCGCCGGGAGTACCAGCGGCGTGGCGAATGAGAAGCCCTTGCGAGGGTTGGTGTCACGGTCGGTCTTCCAGACGATCTCACCGGTGCCGCAGTCGAGCCCCGCCACATACTGTTCGTCACCGCCGTCGCAGGCGATGATCAGCGTGTCGCCGGCGAGCACCGGCGACCCCCCGTTGCCGTGGACGGGCTTGTAGGCGAGGGTCTGTTTCCAGACCGGTTCACCGTCGAGGGTGGTGCAGGCCGTGCCGTGGGGGCCGAAGTGGACAAAGATCCGATCGCCGGCAACCAGCGGAGTGGGGCTGGCGTGGCTGTTTTTCTTGTGCATCTGCACCGGCCCCTGCTGCTGAAACAGCGTCTTTTGAAACAGTTGCTCTCCCGTTGCGAGGTCGAGGGCCAGCAGGACAAGGTCGTGCCCCTCGGCGGATTCGACCTGCGGAATCGCCGTGGTCAGATAGACCCGGTTTCCCCGCACCACCGGCGAGGACCAGCCGAGTCCCGGGGTGGTTGTTTTCCAGAGGACATTCTCGGTTTCTGACCAACGGCTTGGCAGGCCGACCTCCGGGGCGTGGCCATCACCGGTCGGGCCGCGGAACTGGGGCCAGTCGGCCCGGCTGGTGGCCGTCGAGCCGCTCAGCGACAACAGGGTGAATACGAAGAGCCCAGAGATTGTTCTGGCAGGCTGCATGGTCGATTCCTCGAGGCCGGGGGGGAGAGACCGGAGAAAACCCGGAGGGCTGGGATCTCCGGCGGGTTGGCAGCCCGTAGCCTACCGTTCCGGTGGTCGGGCACCATGTCTTGGCCGGCGGCTTGCAAACGCCACGGCTGCGAGCCACGATGCTGGCAGTTCAGGGCCGTCTTTCCAGGAGCAGAAACATGCAGAGCGTCAGTTTGTTGGTGACCCGGAGCTGGTTTGCGGGAATCGTCGTGGCAACTGCCGTGGCCAGTTGGGGCGGAGTTCCAGCTTCGGCGGTGGCGGCTGAGGCTGGCTGGACGCACTGGTTCGCCGACGGCAGCCTCGACGGCTTCAAGATTGTCAGCGGCACCGCAACCTATGAGGTCACCGACGGCGTGCTGATCGGCACCACCGTCGAGGGCAGCCCCAACACCTTCCTGGCGACAGCTGAGCCGGTGGGGGACTTCGAACTGACCTTTGAAGTGCTCGTCGACGACGCGCTCAATTCCGGCGTTCAGGTTCGCAGCCATCTCTCCAAGGAGGGCGATCCGGCTCCGAAAGGTGCCAAGGGAAACAAGCCGCTGCCCCCCGGCCGGCTCTACGGACCGCAGTGCGAAATCGCCATCAATGGAACCGCCGGGGACTTCTGGGACGAGGCCCGCCGGTCCAACTGGTGGAGTACGCTGACTGAAACCGGGGACGTCCGCACCGCTGCGGCCAAGGCAGCCTTCGAGAAGGGCGAGTGGAACGCCTATCGAATTGCGGTTGAGGGCGACCACTACCGCAGCTGGGTCAATGGTGTGCCGACGGCGGACTTTCATCAGCCGCACGATCCCGAGGGCCACATCGGCTTTCAGGTCCACGGCATCAAAAAGGGCACCGGCCCCTACAGCGTTCGCTGGCGGAAGGTCATGTTCCGTGAACTCGACTGAGGCTGCGGTCCGCGATCAGGGCTGCCGCAGCAAGCCGGGCAGCGTCAGGCCAGCAGTTCCCGGACGACCCGGGCCTCCTGGCCGTCGGTCAGGGTGGCGTTGATGCCGGCCCGCGAGAACGCGAGGTCGGCGTGGTCGAGTCCGAAGCAGTGCAGCAGCGTGGCATGCCAGTCGTAATGGTGGACCACGTCGGTGACCGCCCGGTGGCCCCATTCATCGGTTTCGCCGTGGACATGCCCACCGCGGAACCCGCCGCCGGCCACCCATTGCGAAAAGCCGTAGGTGTTGTGGTCGCGGCCCCACTTTTCCTTGCCGGTGTCGTTCTGCCGGACCGGGAGCCGGCCCATCTCTCCGGTCCACTGCACCACCGTGGAGTCGAGCAGCCCCCGCTGTTTGAGATCGGCCACCAGGGCCGCCGACGGCTGGTCGACCTCGCGGCAACGGGCCGGCAGCGCTGAGACCAGCGAGCCGTGGTGGTCCCACGACTGACCGTTGTTGAGAACCTGCACGAACCGCACACCCCGCTCGATCAGCCGCCGGGCAATCAGGCAACGGGTGCCGTAGTCGGCCGTTTCCTTTTCGTCGAGGCCGTAGAGCTTGCGGATGTGTGCCGGTTCGCCCGAGACGTCGAGGGCCTCCTTGGCGGCGGTCTGCATCCTGGCGGCCAGTTCATAGCTGGCGATTCGGGCGGCGAGGTCGTGGGCTCCGGGGTGTTCAGCGAGGTGTCGTTCGTTGATCGCTTCGAGCAGTTCGATCTGCCGCTGCTGCGGCCTGCCGGCAA
>CAZIQV010000220.1:0-3760 GCA_964541275.1 uncultured Chitinophagaceae bacterium
CCGAAAGCAGCGGCTCAGCCTCGGACACCCGCAGTCTGCCGAGGGCATAGAGCAACGGACCGCGGAGCGACGGTTCGCCATCGGCGTAGAGCGAGATCAGGCTGTCCCCCGCGTCGCGGGCAGGCTCACCGATCGCGGCCAACGCCAGAATTTCCTGCAGCTGATCCTCCGGTGGGCTTTCCGCCAGCGCCTCCTCCAACGCCGGCGCGGCGGCTGCGGCCGCTGGACCGATTTCGGTCAGGGCCACACTCGCCCAGTAGCGTCCCTGCGGCCGCTTCAGCCGCTCGATAAGAAAGGGAACGGCCTCGGCGCCCATGTCGGCGATGCTGTTGAGCGCCGGCAGGATCACCGCCGGGTCACCCCCCGCAAATACCTCGTCGACGATCGGCATGATCTGGTCAGGATCGGGGTCGAGCTGACGGAGCGACCGCAGACAGGCCCGTCGGACCCGCGGATCGTCGTGAAGCAGAGCCGCCACCAGCTGGGTCACGGCGTCCTGGTAGATGTCACGGTCGGCCTCCGGCAGTTCGGTGCGGTTGTCATCCTCGCGGATGTGACCGACAGCCGCGGCAGCCTGGGTTGCCACGACCGGATCGGCATCCTGGAGCAGCTTCAGCAGACTCGGGATGGCGGAGATCGCATCTTCACCGATCAGCCCGACAGAGCGGGCGGCATGCCAGCGGATCCGCGGGTCGCCGGCGGTCGTCAGATCGAGAAGATCGGGAAGCGCCTCGCGGGCTCTGCCCCGCTGCCGGCCGATCGTGTCGAGGAGCTTGAGGGTCGCATCGGGATTTGTCGAGCTGACCAGTTCCTCCCGCAGCTGAGTGAGCGTCTTTCGTTCCGCCGCCGACGGGACAGCCGGCTCCGGGGGTTTCGGCGACGGCGGGGCAACCTCAGCTTTTTTTGGGTCGCGGCTGTCGGGCTCCGGCGGCTTGGGCTTTTTTTCGTCGCTCGGTGCCGGCTCGGCATCGGGCTGGTCGACTCGTTCCACCTTCGCCGGGGCCGAGGTATCGCGGTCGGCGCACCCGGAAACCAACACAACCGAAGCGACGACCGCAATCGGCAGGAACGACAGGAAATTCCGTTGCATAGCATTGCCTTCCGGCGTATCAGGTGATGGGAAACGTTCGCGAGGCCCGCTGAGGTTCGAATCAATCGCTGCGAATCCAGGGTTGCCGACGCTGCGGGAATGGTCACTGACCGCCCCGGCATCGCACGATCTATCAGCTTGAAGTATACTGGGGTTCGGATGAAACGGCTGCCCGTCGGCGGCTCCCCAGATGTCTCCGCATTTTCGAACCCTTTCCGAGGTCATCCGATGAACGTTCGGCATGCCGCGTGCGGGATGAGCCGCTCCGAAGCAGGCCGGATGGCCGGTTTCATTGCGATCGCCGCAGTCTGCCCGCTTTTGGCGCTCGACGCCGCCGCCCAGGGCCGTGGCTGGGGCTGGGGGCGGGGTAATTATGCGTCGACAGCCCAGCAGGCAGCGGCCTACGGCATGTCCTCGATGATGCGGGCCCAGGGATATCAGAATCTCCAGAATTCGGAGGCTGCCAAAAATTACGAGGAGGCCCGCACCCTCAACATCGACAACCGCAAAAAATGGACAGAGACGTATTTTGAAATGCGGAGAATCAACCGCCAGGCCCGGGCGGAAGAGGCTCCCCCGAAGGTCTCCCACGAAACGGCGATTCGGCTCGCTCAGCGGATGGCCCCGCCGCGGCTCGGCTCGACGCAACTCGATCCCGTCACCGGCCACATCGAGTATCCGCTGGTGCTCCAGGACAGTATTTTTGAGCCCTATCGAACAGAACTCGACACGCTTTTCGCCGAGCGATCGACGGCCGGCAGCGGGCTGCAGTTTGACCAGTGGCAGGCAATCCAGCAGACGGTCTCAAAGTTCATCGAAGTGCTCAAGGAACATATCGACGACTATCCCGCCAGCGAGTACGGCAAAGCCCGGATGTTTCTCAATAGCCTCGCGAACGAATCAAATTTTCCGGCGGGTTGACGGCCACTGGGGCCACCGGGAAAGCACCAGGGCGATCCGGGACCCGAAAAATTCTGCAGCGGACGCAACGGAGCAAATGCCTGCCTGCCCGTTTCACGGCCGTTGTCGGTCATCGCGAACCGCCGCATCAGCAGGCACCAGATTGCAGCGTCGCCGTCGGCGGCTTCAACGGAACTGGTTTCCGCCGGCTGCTATAGTGCCGGCGGCGGAAGCTGCTAACGCTTGGCCGCCGGGCGGAGGCTGGTCGGGCGGTCGGAGCCCGGCGACGATCTGTTTTCGCGTTCCTCACGACGTTCCCTTCCAGCGAAAAAACCCATGAAAGCACTGGTTACCGGTGGTACTGGATTTGTTGGCCCGCGACTTCTCCGGCTGCTCGAACAGCCAACGGTGCTGACCAGAAACCCAGAGCGGGCCGCTCGTTCCATCGGCCACCTTGCGGGAACGATCGTTCAGTGGAATCCGCTGGAAGGCCCGCCACCTCCGGAAGCGTTTGCAGGCGTCGATGTCGTCTTCCATCTCGCGGGCGAGTCAGTCGCCGAGGGGCGGTGGACTGCCGCACAGAAGGCAAAAATTCGGGACAGCAGGGTGGTCGGCACGAGACATCTTGTCGCCGGGATGACCCGGGCCGATACCGGTCCGAAGACCCTGGTCTCTGCAAGTGCCGTCGGCTACTACGGCGACCGCGGGGATGAAGAGCTGCTGGAATCAGCACCACCGGCGGATGATTTCCTTGGCGAGGTCTGCGTCGCCTGGGAGGCGGAAGCGAATGCGGCTGCCGCCGACGGCGTTCGCGTGGTCACGGCACGCACTGGAATCGTGCTTGGCGCCGGTGGCGGCGCCTTGGGCAAGATGCTTTTGCCGTTCAGGCTTGGGGCGGGCGGTCCCCTGGGAAGCGGGCGGCAATGGATGCCCTGGATTCACGTCGCCGACCTCGCCCGGCTTTACATTCATGCGGCCGAGACTGTGCCGCTAACCGGCCCGATGAACGCGGTGGCCCCGAACCCGGTCCGCAACAGTGAGTTCACCAAGACCCTTGCGAAGCAGCTCCGGCGACCGGCATTGCTTCCGGCCCCGTACTTCGGGCTGCGGCTGGCCTTCGGGGAGTTCGCCCAGGTGCTCTTCGCCTCCCAGCGAGTCGTGCCGAAGGTCGCTCTGGACAGCGGCTTCGTCTTTCAGTTTCCGCTGCTGGCCGAGGCCCTGCGGGAAATTCTCTCTCCCGGCGGGTGATCACAATCGCGGCGGCTGATCCGAAGCCGCCGGCCAGCGGGCAACCACAAACGGCTGCCAGGATCGCCCCCGGGGCCGCATGCCGTCGAAACGGCTTTCGCTGCCTGCTCACAGTCGCTGCCCGCAGCTGCGAACGGCCTTCCGCGGGCCACTCAGCGGCGATCGTCCTGCAGAACGCGGGCGATCGTAAGCCCTCCGGCAACGATGCCGCCGAGCATCAGACCGGCAATCACGGCGGTCGCGATCAGACCCGATGCTTCAACTCCGCCGGTGGCTGCCAGAGCGGCTGTCGCGAGGCCGCCGGCGAGGCCTGCCGCCAAGGCCTTTGCGGCAATCGCGACGACAGCCCGAGGCCAGTCGTCGCCGCCGGTGACGTCATCCTCGCGGCCCGGCGGTTCAACAACCAGGTCGCCCGGTCTGCTGACGCTGTCAGCATCGCCAAGGGCCCATTCTTTCCCGCTGTCTCCGGGAACCGAATCGTTCAAGAACCGCCAGGAACCGTCCAGGAACCGTCAGGAACCG
>CAZIQV010000221.1:0-3748 GCA_964541275.1 uncultured Chitinophagaceae bacterium
CCGGGGGGGATGGCGAGCCGCCGGCATGGTCGGAACTCGACACCGGTGCCGACGCTCGAATTCAGGTGCCGAGCAACCTCATCGTCTCTTTTCCTGCCAACACGCTTGCCGAGGTGCCGCTGTGCATTCGCATCAATAACAGCCGCTGGGCTGACCATGATTTTGAGATTCTTTCGGAAGTCTCAGCCAAGCCGATCGCCGAAGGCGTGCTCGAGCAGTTTCGCGGCCGCCTGCTGGGCCCCGAGAACCCGCTCCGGGGACGGGTGCTCGAACCGCAGACACGAAATCATGAAATCCAGCTGGTCGCCACGAAGAACGTGGTCGCCGACCGGGAAGAACTCGTGCTCCCGGCGGCACTCTGGAAGGAAGTCGATATCTTCCTGGCCTCGGCCACCAGCCGGCGGGAACTGCTGCATTCGCTGGGGCTGAGTTCCAATCGTGGACTTCTGATCGCGGGACCACCCGGCGTCGGCAAGACGCACCTGGCGAGAGTTCTGGCGACCGAACTGGCGGGACGGTACACCACGATTCTCGCGGAAGCGAACGCCGTGCGGCACGCGATTGCCGATCTCTATGCCGCGGGCGACACCTTCGGTCCGCTGCTGGTGGTCCTCGACGACATCGACCTCGTCCTCGGACACCGGGAGGGCCTCGGCAATGACGGACCGCTGGCGAACTTCCTTGCCGCCCTCGACGGGGTTCGCAGCCGTCAAGACATTCTCACGGTGGCAACCACCAACGATCCATCCTCACTCGATCCGGCAGCCCAGCGGGCAAACCGTTTCGACACGGTCATCACCCTGCCCCTTCCCGATGCCGGATCGCGGGAACGCATTCTTCGGAAGCATCTTGAACAGCTCGGCCTGAGCATTGACTTTCCCGTGGTCGCGGAACTGCTTGAAGCCGCAAGCGGTGCCGATGTCAAAGAGGTCATCCGGCGGACCATCCTTGAGCACGGCGCTTCCTTCACCCTCGACGACATCCTCGATGTCGCTGAATCGGGACGCTGGAAAACGGCGATCAATCGGGGCCGTTACCTCGCCCCGCCGCCGGCATCGTCGCGGCGACGGCCCCAGCCAACCGCACGACTCATCGACAGCGACTGAGAACGGGATGGCTCTGCCCCCCGCAGCCGGCAGCTGACTGACGCGGGCAGAGCTGTTGAGGGCCCCAACGTCCGTGCAAAGATCCATCCATGACCGCTGGCCCGCAAAGGCGGCTGACAGCACGGTCACTGCTCCGCTTCCCAGGGGGCCGCAGACGATTTCCAGAGGCTTATTTTCCGATGCTGCCAGCTCAGGAGTCTGCTAGGTTTCAGCGATCCGCCTTTCAAAAGTCGACAATCGGGAAACCGCCTGCCGCCGTGTCCCCGGTCCCAGATCACCGGCCCCACGAGCCCTCATCCTTCCGGGCCAAAGCCCGACACAATGACCAGCCCTTCCCTGCCACCGCCGGATACCTGCCCCGCCGGCGCCCAAACTCCGGAGAGACCAACGCCTTCGCCGGCGGTGCCACTGGCCGGCATCGTGCCGCCGCTGGCGACACCGCTGCTCGCCCCCGACCGGCTCGACATCGACGGACTTGAGCGACTGATCAACCACCTCGTTGCCGGCGGCGTGCACGGTCTGTTCATCCTCGGCACCACCGGCGAGGGTCCTTCGTTATCGCAACCGCTCCGCCGCGAACTGGTCAGTTCCGCGATCGCGGTTGCCGCAGGCCGGCTGCCGGTGCTCGTCGGCATCAGCGACGCCGCGATCGCCGACAGCCTCGCCCTCGCCCACCATGCTGCCGACGCGGGTGCCGCCGCCGTCGTGGCCGCCCCGCCCTTCTACTTTCCGGCTTCCCAGGACCAACTCGGCGGCTGGGCTCGCGAACTTGCCGCGCGAACGCCGCTGCCTCTGCTGCTATACAACATGCCGGAAATGGTCAAAACCGTGATCGAACCGGTGACGCTCGCGGGGCTTGCCGACTGCGAGCAGATCGTCGGCCTAAAAGACAGCGGGGGCGACCTGGCCACCTTTGCCGCCTACGCCGAGGTCTGCCGCCGGCAGCGGCCCGACTGGGGCCTGTTCATCGGCCCTGAGTTGCTCTATCCCGACGCCCATCGGCTTGGGGCGACCGGTGCCGTCCCTGGCGGGGCCAATGTGCTGCCGGCCGTTTTTGTTGAGCTCCATGCGGCACTGCACCGCGGCGATCCCGCCGCAGTCGCCCGGCTCATCGCCACGGCGCAACAACTGTCGGCGATCTATACGGTGAGCCCCGACCCCGGTCAGGTCATTGTCGGGATCAAGGCGGCGCTGCTCACCCTCGGCATCTGCGGTGATGCAACAGCCAGCCCGTTCAGCCCGTTGCCGCCGGCCGACATCGCACGGGTCTGGGATATTGTCAGCAGTCTGCTGCCAACGGCCGCCGGTGGCGACAGCCCTGGCAACAGCCCACGCCAGCAGGCCGAGCCGCACACCGAAGCCTCAGTCCCCGCTGCTCCGGTCGAGCCCCGCGAGGGGAAACTCGGCTGACCGCCGATGCTCGCGGGACATGATGGCTTCGAGCCGGGCCAGCACGTCCGGCTGGTCGGCTGCCAGATCGGTCGCCTCACCCGGGTCGGCGACGAGGTCATAGAGTTCCGTCACCGCCGGCCCCTTTCTCAGCCGCTGGCGGACCGCCTTCCAGCGACCGGACCAGACCGCCTGCTGACCGCCGTAGCCGCCAAACTCACGGTAGAGAAACTCCCGGGGCTTTCCAGCCTGGCCTTCAAGCCCGGGAAGCAGATTGAGGCCGTCGGTCTCGAGGTCCGCAGGCAGCGGCACCCCGGCCGCCGCCAGCATTGTCGGCAGCCAGTCCTCGAAGCCGCTGAGGATATCGCTGGTCGTGCCGGCGAGAATCCGACCTGGCCAGCGGGCGATGCAGGGAACCCTGATGCCACCCTCGTAGAGCGAACCCTTGAGGCCCCGCAGTTCTCCGACGCTGGCAAAAAAGTCGTAGTCGACCTCGTCCCGCAGATGGGTCGTGCCGTTGTCGCTGGTGAAGACGACGAGGGTTTCTTCCGTCAGGCCAAGCTCATCGAGGGTGTCGAGCAAGCTCCCGACCTCGGTGTCGAGGCGGGAGATCATCGCCGCGTAGGCAGCCCGGGGCGTGAAGTGGGGCGTGTACCCGCCCCGGCTGCGGGTGAAGGGCGGATCAGTCCAGCCGAGGTCGAGGTAGGGCTTGAGGTCGGCATCGGGCACATGGAGCGCCACATGCGGAATGGTCGAGGGGTAATAGAGGAAGAAGGGCCGGTCGCGGTTGGTTCGCAGGAAGTTGATCGCCGCGGCGTGGATCCGGTCGGGGGCATAGTCGCTGCCCTTGAAGGCGTCATAGCTGCGGGGGTCGGCCGGATCGGCTCCCTTCGCCAGACCGGCATGGCCCGGGACCGGCGGCGCGTTGGCCAGCGGAATCCGCTCATGATCGTCCCAGAGATAATCGGGATAGTAACTATGCGCATGGGCCTGACAGTTGTAGCCGAAGAAGTGGTCGAAGCCCTGCCGGAGCGGCTCACCGCTTGAGCCCGGGCCGCCGAGGCCCCACTTGCCAAAGCCACCGGTGGCATAGCCGGCGGCCCGGAGCAGTTCAGCTATCGTCTGCTCACCGTCGGGAATCGGCAGCTGGCCCTCCGGCGGCGTCGAGCGGTTGTCACGGACAAAGGCGTGGCCGGGATGCTTGCCGGTCAGCAGCACACATCGTGACGGGGCACAAACGGCGTTGCCGGCGT
>CAZIQV010000222.1:0-3721 GCA_964541275.1 uncultured Chitinophagaceae bacterium
TGGAAGACATGGGGAGCGATGAGCTCGTAGTAGCGGTCGATCGCCGCGAGGTCGGCAATCACAACCGCGGCGGTGGCCGTGGGCACCGGCCGTTCAGTCGAAGACATGGTCGAATCCTTCGACAGCCAGCGGCAGCAGCTGGCCCGCAGCTGTCCGCGCGGTCAGGCCGGGCTCGGCAGTGATCGCTCCGATGATGGCCGGCCGCATCGAACTGCCGGCCACCAACTCCTCCGGCGGAGTCGCGACCAGTCGGGCCGCTTCCGCCGGCGACAGGGTGAGCAGCAGCTCAAAGTCCTCGCCGTCGCCGAGGGCATGCTCCAGCGGCGTCCTGCCCGCCGAGGGCTGCACCGCGGCAAGCCGCTCGGCGTCGGGATGCACCGGCACCGCAGGCAGATCGATCAGCCCGCCGACGCCGCTGGCCGCGGTGAGCCGCGCGAGATCGAGCCCGAGCCCGTCGCTGATATCGATCGCGGCGTGCACGCTGAAGCGTCCGGCGATGGCGACCGCTTCGCGGCAGCGGGGCGCGACGGCGAGATGGCGTCCCAGCAGGCTGCCGCCGACCGGGCCGGTGACGACAATGCGGTCGCCGGGCTGGGCAGTGTCCCGTCGCCAAGCCCGGCCCGGGGCAACGCTGCCGATCGCCGTCACGCTGATCACCAGCGGGCCGTCCCAGGCGTTGGTGTCGCCGCCGGCGAGGCTGACGCCGAATGCGTCCGCGGTGGCCGCCACGGCCGCGGAGAGCTCGTCGGCGATCCGTCGGCCACCCCGACGCGGCAGTGCGACGGCGACGACGATTGCCTCTGGTGTCGCCGCCATCGCCGCGAGGTCGCTGAGATTGACTGCCACCGCCTTGTGGCCAACCTCGCGCGGTGTCGCCGGTGGCGGAAACCGTCGGAAGTCGTCCGCGGCCAGCAAAAAATCGACACCTTCGGTCAGCAGGTCGACGGTGACAACCGTTCGGCGACCGGCTGGTGGCCGCAGCACCGCGGCGTCATCGCCGGGCGGGACCTCGAGCCGGAGGTCGCCCGGCAGCTGACTGAGCAGCCGGCTGACGAATTCCGATTCCACGCGTTGGCCTTCCGTTTTCACCCGTTTCGCCGGGATGCCTGCCGGCGACGATCACCGCAGGATTGTATCGGAGGCAAGGTGGCCGAAGAGGGTCTCCTGGCCGCGAAGGATATAGAACTTCACCTGATCGAGCCGGTCGACCTCGATCTTGTCGAGGATGTAATTGACGTTGTCGGCGGTGATCGTCTCCCAGACATGCAGGCCGACGAGGATGTCCCCCGGCCGGATCCCCTTGTCGCTGGCGGGGCTGCCAAAGCGGACCTCCTGAACGAGCAATCCGCCGCGGTACCGCGGCTGCAATTGCCGGACTGCGTCCGACACCGCCGGTGTGAGCCTGAGGCCGAGCTGCTCCCAGGCCCGTTCGTCCGGGGTGGCCGCCTGCCGGCGGGCCTCGGCGAGGGCGAACTGCAGTTGTTCTTCGCCGCCCTCGCGGGTCACGGTGACAGCCACCAATTCGCCTGCCTTGCGGCCGAGCAGGGCCCGTTCGATGTCGAGCTGGCTGCCGACCGACTGGTCGCCGACCCGCAGAATGATGTCGCCGGCCCGCACGCCGACCGACTCCGCCGGGCTCTGCCGGTGCACCGCCTCGACGACCGCTCCGGCTGAGCAGCTGCGGCAGACGATGCCGTGCCAGGTGTGGTCGACCCGTTCGACCGACAGCAGCTTCGTTACCACCCGCAAGACGCTGTCGACCGGAATGGCGAAGCCGATTCCCTGAGCCCCGGCCCGCACCGCGACATTGATGCCAATCATTTCGCCGTTGATGTTCAGCAGCGGGCCGCCGGAGTTGCCCGGGTTGATGCTGGCGTCGGTCTGGATCAGATCTTCATACCGCTGTGTCGGACTAACGTCGACGTCGCGGTGCAACGCCGAAACGATGCCACGGGTCACGGTATGCTCATAGCCGTAGGCATTACCGAGCGCGAGGACCGTTTCGCCAATCAGCAGATCGCTCGACGTGCCGAGCCTGATCACCGGCAGCGGAGCCAGCGAGTCGATCTTGATGACGGCGAGGTCGGTTCCGCGGTCGTGTGAGATCAGTCTCGCAGCAACCGTCCTGCCCGAGGCGAGCGTCACCTCGATCTCACGGACGCCGTCGACCACATGAAAGTTGGTGACGGCGTAGCCGCGAGCGTCGATGATGACGCCCGTTCCCATGCCATTGACCCGGCGGTCTTTATCGTCTTCGTCGCTGCCGACGAACTTCTCGCCGTGGATGTTGACGACGCTGTCGCGGCAGGATGCGATCGCCCGCACGATCGCGGTCCGGCGGAGGTCGTCGGCCCGCGCGGGGCCGAATAAGCCCGACAACGCCAGTGACAGCGTGAGCAGCAGGCAGGCCCGCAGTGGTCGCATCGAGGAATTCCGAACGGTTCGCAGCCGCGGGCGGTACGCGGCCCACCCCCTTGATTTGGATCGGTCCGGAAGCTGGAGAGGTTTTGGGGGCGGGGCAGCCGCCCGCATACCTTGCCAGCGGTCTGCGGCTGGCGGAGTTGGGCTGCCGGCTGGGTGGAGTTTGCGGGCGGGGCGTTTCGCCACCGCGGGCATTCAGCCCGGCGGGTCGTCCGCTGGCGGGCCTGGCCGGCCCGGCTGCGGGAGCAGCAGCGGAAGCAGCTGCAGGGACAGAAACAGCAGCAGGACCACGAGGATCGCGTAAGGCCAGACCGCGGCGAGGCGTTCGCCGAGGTCCCACCCGGCGGCCTGGGCGACACCGCCGACGAGCGTCGCCAGAAACAGCAGCAGCAGTCCGGCCATGATGATGCCGCAGCCGAGCGACGCCATCGTTCCCCGGAACGTGCCCAGTTCGCTGAACTCTTCTTGATGAAGGTCGATCGCCCGACCCTTCGCCAGGCTTCGGGGAACGGTCTCGGCCAGCTCAATCGCCCGGGCAGCGTCGGCCCAGCTGGCCGCCGCGACGGGACTCTCGTCGGCTGGCGGTGCTGCTGCGAGTTGCTGCCGCAGTGTCTCAAGCATCACGCTGGCGGGGTCGAAGGGGACAGCCGCGACGGCTGCCTCGAGCGGGAGCGGCTGCTCGGGATCATCCGGATGTTGGCTGAGGGTCCAGACCCCGGCGGCGGCCGGCACGGCGACGTGGATACGGCCCTGCCCGCAGATCAGGTCGATCGCAAGGGTTTCGGTCGCCGCCTTCGCCATCTGCCAGCGGACCGGCAGCCGATCGGGGCCGGTGAAGCCGATCGCCAGGGTCGCCCAGGCGGCATCGCCGCCGCTGCCGAGCGCCAGCAGCCGGGCAGGATCGCCGGTGAGCACGCGGATGAGATCGGCATCGCGGGCGAGGCTGGCCAGCACCGCATGACGGCTGCGATCAGCCTGACCGCGGTGCAGCTGCAGCGTTTCAAGTTGGCCGAACGGGCCCGCCCCGGCAATCGACTGCTCGATGAATTCCTTCAGCGACGCGATCAGCGGATGCCGCCGGGTCGGCAGGTAGGGAACGACGCTGGCAGCCGAGTCGGCGAGCATCATGTCGAGTTCGTAGGCCCAGAGCATCGACAGGCTTGCCGGATGGTTCAGCAGCAGCGGCCGGCCGGTCTGCACGAGCGTTCGCACCTGCTCGGCCCGCTCGTCGTCCCAGTGGTCGATGGCCACCAGCACGGCGTCGCAGCGGTCAGCCTCGAGCAGCAACTGCCACTGGTCG
>CAZIQV010000223.1:0-3719 GCA_964541275.1 uncultured Chitinophagaceae bacterium
CGTCGTTCATCCAGCGCCGGCTGCGGGAGAAGCAGCAGGCGGCGATCCTGTCGGTGCCCTGCGCAGCTGGTGAAGAGGCCTACTCGCTGGCGATGTCGCTGCTGGAAGCGGGCATCGACGCCGACCGCTTTCGGATCGTCGCCGCAGACCTCAGCCCGCGGGCGATCGCGGCGGCCCGAGCAGGGGTCGCCACCGAGAACGCTTTCCGCGGCGGACCGGACGGTTTTCGCGACCGCTGGTTCAGCCGGACCGCCGCCGGTTGGGCCGTCGCCGCAGCACTGCGTCGGCCGATCGTATTCCTCGAGGAAAATCTGCTTGATCCAGCGGCGTCGAGTCGACTCCGCCGGGCAGCCGGCGGCTCCTTCGATCTGATCTGCTGCCGAAACCTGCTGATCTATCTGACCGCGGAGGCCCGCCAACAGGTCGAGAAGACGCTCGGCGAACTGCTCAGCCCCGGCGGCGAAGTGATCGTTGGGGCGGCGGAGGCGGTGATCCTGCCGGTCGCCCGCTGGCAGCCGGCCGGCCCGCTCGCCTTCGGGCGGCGGCAGCCGGCAACGGGTCCCGCGGCCCGCCCGTCGGAGACGCCGGGGCCGCGGCGACTGCCGCGATTGATTGCCGATCGATCTGCCCGGCCACGCCGGCCAAGGTCGGCGGCCGTTGCCGATTCGGCCGCAGCGAACGCAACCGAGGCGGCAGTCGCCCCGGCCGCGGCTCGCCCTTCCGGCGACCCGCTGGCGGCCGCCGAAACGCTCGCCAATAAAGGCGACATCGCGGCGGCCATCGCCGAGTGCCGGCGGGCCCTGCAGGCCGACCCTGCCCAGCCGAAGCTGCTCTTTCTCCAGGCATTGCTGCAGCAGTCGATCGGGGCCGATACGACCGCTGAACGGCTGCTGGAAAAGGTTGTCTACCTCGAGCCGAATCATGAAGCCGCCCTGCTCGCGCTCGCGCTCGCCGCCCGCCGCCGAGGTGACAGTACCGCCGAGCGAAGGTATCGTCGCAGAGCCGCCCTCGCCGCCGAGTCCGCCCCATGACCACGCCTTCCGCTGCCGCCGCCGGGCCGTCAAGCCTTCCGCCCGGCTCAGCCGCCGAGTCCCGGCCCGCCGACTGCTGGCGGCAGATCGGCGTCGGCGGCGACCGGAGCTGCCCCGAACTTGCCAGCTTCATTCACTGCCGCAACTGCCCGGTGATGGCCGACGCCGCCCGGCAGTTTTTCGACCGGCCGCCGCCGGTCGGCTATCTCGACGAGTGGCGACGGGTGCTGGAAACGCCGCTCGACGAGACCGCTTCCGGAGGACGGTCAGCCTTGGTTTTCCGACTGGCGGGCGAATGGTTCGCGCTGGCGGCGGCCGCTGTTGCCGAGGTGACGCCGCTGCGGACGGTTCACCAGATTCCGCACCGCAGCAATCACATCCTCGCCGGCATGGTGAATGTGCGAGGCCAGCTGCTGTTGTGCGGGTCGCTGCACGGGCTCCTCGGACTGAAGCCGGCGGAAGGCGAACTTCGCCGTCCACCCAGACCGGTTCTCGCGGCGGATGGCGACGCCGAACCAGCGGTGGCCGAGCCCCTGCGGACGGCGGCGCGGCTGGTGGTGGCCGCCCGCACCACCGGCCAGACAACCCAGCGGTGGGCCTTTGCCGTCGACGAGGTTGCCGGTGTGCAACGGGTCGCCGCCGACGCACTCCGCGAGGTTCCCGCCACGCTCGGCAAGCCGGGTCAGCGGTATTCCGAGGCGTTGTTCACCTGGCAGTCGCAGCCGGTGAGCCTGCTCGACGCCGAACGAATCTTCACCAGCCTCCACGAACAAATCCCGCGATGAATCCGGCCGGCAGACGAACCCAGGGAGGTCACTGGTGACCGAAGACCTCAGCGGCTTCTCGATGCTCGAACTCTTCCGGCTCGAGGCGGAAAGCCAAACCGAGATCCTCGCGGCGGGCATCCTCGCGATTGAGCAGCGGGCCAGCGGCCCGGAGACGATCGAATCGCTGATGCGGGCGGCCCACTCGCTGAAGGGTGCGGCCCGGATCGTCAACCTCGATGCCGCAGTGCGGGTCGCCCACGCCGTCGAGGATGTCTTCATCGCCGCCGGCGAAGGCCGGATCGAGGTCACCGCCACCGACACCGACCTGCTGCTGGCGAGCGTCGATTTTCTCTCCGGGATCGCCACGGCCAAAGACGCCGGCGGCGGTGACTGGACGGTCCGGGCCGACCGGCTGGTTGGCGATCTTGCGGCGTTGGCGACCGCCGAGTCGCGGCCTCCGGCACCAAAAGCTGCGGCGACCGCGGCGACGCCTGCGCGACCGGCACCGGCCGCCGACGAGCAAACGGCCGCCGTGCCGCCACCGGCGAGCCAGCCGACACCCGCGGCCGCCCCGCCGGAGGCAGCGATTCCTGCGGAGGCAGCGATTCCTGCGGAGGCAGCAATTCCCGCGGAGGCAGCCGATGCGGCGATCACGGCGACAACTGCCGCGACTCCGGCCGTCGCTCCTCCGCCGGCGGCAAACCGACCGGCAGGCGGCCCGCCGCCCCCGACCCCGTCTCCACCGGCTGCCCCACCGAGGTCGACGGCGGTTGCCACCGAGGATGACGACCGCGTCGTTCGGGTGTCGGCAGGCAGCCTCACCCGGCTGGTCGGCCTTGCCGGAGAGTCGCTCGTCGAAGCCCGTCAGCTGCGGCCGTTTGTCGACTCACTGCTGGTGCTCCGCCGGTTTCAGACCGACCTCTGCGAGGCGATCAACAGCGTCGAGGACAGCCTGCGGACCGGAGCTGCAAACCGCCCGCCGGCGGGCCCGACAGCGGTTGAATCACTGCGGCGGCAGGCAGGACGCGGCCTCGAACGGCTGTCGCGACTGATCGAATCGTTCGAGGGCTTCGCCCGCCGCAACGAAGACCTCTCAGAACGGCTCCACCGCGAGGTGATCTTGAGCCGGATGCGGCCGCTGGCTGACGGCATCCAGGGGTTTCCGCGGCTGGTCCGCGACCTCGCCCGACAGCTCGGCAAGCAGGTGCGGCTGGAGTTTCGCGGCGACCAGACCGGGGTCGACCGCGACATCCTCGACAAGCTTGAGGCACCGCTCTCCCACCTGATTCGCAACGCCGTCGACCACGGTATGGAGTCGCCGGCAGAGCGGGAGGCGGCGGGCAAACCCGAAACCGGCACGATCACCCTCGAAGCGGGGCACCGGGCAGGAAGCCTGACCATCGTGATCAGCGACGACGGTCGCGGCGTCGACGTCGAGTCCCTGCGGCGGCGAATCGTCGACCGGCAACTGGTGACCGCCGCCGTCGCCGAACGACTCTCGGACGCGGAGTTGCTCGAGTTCCTGTTCCTCCCCGGGTTTTCGACCCGCGCCGCGGTGAGTGAAATCTCCGGCCGGGGTGTCGGCCTCGACGTGGTGCAGACGATGGTCAAGGCGGTGGGCGGCAGTGTCAGGGTCGCGACGCGGCCCGGGCAGCAGACGAGCTTCACCCTGCAGCTGCCAATCACCATGTCGGTGCTGCGAGCCCTGCTCGTCGACATCGGCGGCGAGCCCTACGCCTTTCCACTGACCCGAATCGACCAGATCCTCACCGCCCCGCGGGATCAGATTGCCACGGTCGAGGGCCGCAACTATGTCGACCACGAGTCCGCGGCGATCGGGCTGGTCGACGCCACCGACGTGCTTGGCGTGCCGCAGTCGCAGCAGCACTGCGAGCAGCTGCCCGTTGTCATCGTCAGCGAC
>CAZIQV010000224.1:0-3717 GCA_964541275.1 uncultured Chitinophagaceae bacterium
TGGGCATCACCTGGAACATCAACCAGATCCGGCAGGCGGTCGAGTGGTGCACCGGAGCCCGGGTCTTCGACCCGTCGATCTACTACTTCTTCCAGATTCCGACAATCGTCGACCCGGCGACGATCGCCTGGATCATCGTGGGGGCCGTGTCGATCGCCGTCGGCTCAAGCGTCTTGCCGGCGGTGCGGGCGGCTCGGCTTCATGCGGTGGAGGCGCTGCGGCATGAGTAACCCGACCTTCAGCAGCTTCGCCAGTACCATGCTTGAGGCCCGGCAGGTCCGCAAACGGTACACGTCGGGCAGCACCACGTTGGAGGTGCTTCGCGGCGTCGACTTTGCACTGCCCCGCGGCGGCTTTACGGCGGTTGTCGGCCAGAGCGGCTCGGGCAAAAGCACGCTGCTGCATCTCCTCGGCCTGCTCGACGCCCCTGACGGCGGCGAGGTGCGGCTGGAGGGCAGGCGGATCGACAACCTGCCGGCGGTTGAACGCGACCGCCTGCGGAACACCGCCATCGGCATGGTTTTCCAGGCCTACCATCTGTTGCCGGAACTCACCGCCGTCGAAAACGTGCTGACGCCGCTGTTGATCCGCCATGGCATCTGGGACTGGTTCAGCCGCCGCCGCGAGGCCCGCCGGGAGGCGGAGGAACTGCTCGATCGCTTCGGCCTCTCTGGCCGGCTGCACCACCGGCCCCGGCAGCTGTCCGGCGGCGAGATGCAGCGGGTGGCGATCGCCCGGGCCCTGATCACCCGCCCGCGGGTGCTGCTGGCCGATGAGCCGACCGGCAACCTCGACGAGGCCAGCGGAGCCGGCATCATCGAAACCCTCGGCGAGTTGAACCGCGACCGGGGCCTCTCTATAGTGCTCGTCACGCATGATGCGGGCATCGCCCGGCAGGCCCGCGGCATCGTGCGGCTCTCCGCCGGCCGGGTCGAAACTGTCGCCCCTGCCGCCTGAAAGCACCTCCGATGCCCCGCACCATTTTTCTCAACGACCGACTCGTGCCCGAGTCCGAAGCCCGAATCAGCGTCTTTGATCACGGGCTGCTCTACGGCGACGGGGTCTTCGAGGGGCTGCGGAGCTACGCCGGCCGGGTCTTCCGGCTCGACGCCCACCTCGACCGGCTCTGGGCCAGCGGCCGGGCGATCTGCCTGGAGATTCCGCTGAGCAGGGAGGCGCTGGCCCAGGCGGTGATCGACACGCTGGCGGCCAACAGGCTGGAGGACGGCTACATCCGGCTGATCGTCACCCGCGGGGCGGGCACGCTCGGCCTTGACCCCAACCGCTGCAGCAACCCTCAGGTGATCATCATCGCCGACACCATCAGCCTCTATCCGCCGGAGTTCTACGAACAGGGTCTGCGAATCGTCACCGCCGCCACCCAGCGGATTCAGTCGGCCGCCCTGTCGCCGCGGATCAAGTCGCTGAACTATCTCAACAACATCATGGCCAAGCTCGAAGGGCTGCAGGCAGGCTGCGTCGAGGCATTGATGCTCAACCACAAGGGCGAGGTGGCTGAATGCACCGGTGACAACATCTTCGTGGTCCGATCGGGCCGGCTGCTCACGCCGCCACCCGACGCCGGCATTCTCGAGGGCATCACCCGCAACGCGGTAATGGAACTGGCCCATGCCGCCGGCATCGACTGCCGCGAAACGACGCTCACCCGGCACGACCTCTACACCGCTGAAGAGTGTTTCCTGACCGGCACGGCCGCGGAGGTGATTCCCGTCGTCGAGATCGATGGCCGGAAGATTGGCCACGGCAGCCCAGGCCCGGTCAGCCGCCGACTCAAGGACGATTTCCACACCCTGGTGCGGCACTAGGCTCTGTCGGAAATGACGACGGTCGGCCCGAGCGCGGGCTGCCCTGGTTGCTGCCAAGGTTGAGCGAAGCAGCCAGATTTGCAGATCGGGCGAGGGAGCCGGACGGAGCCTGAGGGCAGATGGGCCGCTCGAAGGCAGCTCCTGAGTTGTCAGGCAGAGCTCGGCCGCTACTCGTCGCCGAGCCCGTCGTACCGCGAGGCGTAGCCGGGCTCCCGGGCCCGGACCAGTTCGGCCTCGTACTCGCGCATGATCCGGCTTTGGATGGCCTCGCGACAGGCGGCATTGATCGGATGGGCGATGTCGGCATAAAGCCGCACGCGACCATCGCCGTCCCGGGGCAGGTGGCTGTCATTGAGTTTGGTTCCGCACTGGTTGCAGTAGGCCGCCTTGAGCGGATTCTTGAAGCTGCACTGCCGGCAGTGGCCGCAGAGCTTGCGGCTGGGCATGGCGACGAACGGCCCGCTCGGTCCGCCGATCAGCTTGATGTCGCGAATCACAAAGCCGCCATCGATTGTGATGGAGCAGAAGGCGAGAAGCCGTTCGGCGACATTCTCGACAAGCTTGATCCGCACTTCGGTGATTTCCATGCCGTTCCCCCGAGAGAACCAACAGCCTGGCGATTCCCCGTCGCCGGCCGCGGCTGCAGGACAGTCAGATTTTCATCCCGCGCGGCAGACGGCCCCGCCCCACCGCCAGGCGGGTCCGAAACACACCCGGCCAGCCGGCCGCCCGCAGCCGGCCGGCCAGCCGGTTTGCTTCGCTGCGGCTCCGGCAGAGGCTGAAGCAGGCGCTGCCGCTGCCGGTAAGCAGCGGTCGCACCGCTCCAGCCCGACGCATCTCGACGAGCAGGCGATCGACGGCGGGAGCCAGCCGGCGGGCCGGCGGTTCGAGCATGTTGTCCAGCAGCGGCAACGCCTGCCGCATCCGTCCCGCGGCCAGAGCGGCCGCGAGAACGGCCGCCTCCCCCCGTCGGCCGGCATCAGGCTCGCAGGCGGCGTAGACCGCAGCGGTCGAAAGCCCCTCGGCCGGACAGGCGATGACAACCGGCAGCGGCCGGATGCCGGGAACGGGCACCACCCGCTCGCCGCGGCCGCCCACCAGACCGGAACCGTTGGTGAAAAACCAGGGAATATCGCTGCCAATCTCGGCGGCAAGGTCCGCGAGTTGCTGGGGCAGCCAGTTGAGACCCCAGAGCCGAGCCGCAGCTGTCAGGGCCGCGGCCGCATCACTTGAGCCGCCACCAAGCCCCGCCCCCGAAGGTATCGCTTTGGCCAATTCAATCGCCAGGCCGGCTTCGACGCCGGCCCGGGCAGCGAGCAGCCGGACCGCCCGGAGCACCAGATTGCGGTCGTCGGCCGGCACATCGCGGGCAAGTTGCCGGCCGCCGCCGCGGGCCAGCCCGCCACGGAAACTCACCGCCAGCGAGAACCTGCCCGGGGCCGCCAGCGAGAGCGTCAGCCGGTCGTGGAGGGAGATCGGCACCATCAGGCTTTCGATCTCGTGATAGCCGTCAGGCCGGCGGGCAAGCACCTGCAGCGACAGATTGAGCTTGGCCGGCGCGCAAACCAAGACAGCTGCATCGGAACTTTTCTCGCAGGCCCGCCCGACCACCTTTCGCTTCCCTTTCTCCAGCCACCCCGCGGGGACCGTCATCGAAAACGGCACGCAATCGGCGGCCACCACGACAACCTGCCAGCCAGCCGAGATCACCACAAAGCGGCACGGCGGCGGCGGCAGAAGAAGTCCCTGAAGACCAAGTCAAGAGCTTAGCGGCGGCAGGAACCGGCGGTCAACGACACCGGGCCGTCAGTCGGCCGCCACCCGGATTTCTGGTGTTGAGCCCACTGCCGGAGGCCGTGTCACCGCCAATTGAGAACAAAGTTGATCGTGA
>CAZIQV010000225.1:0-3664 GCA_964541275.1 uncultured Chitinophagaceae bacterium
CGGCCGGCAGTGTCGTGTCGGGCGAGACTGTCGGCGTATCGCTCGTCGAGCCGACCGGTCACAGCCTGCCGTCCGGGCAACCGCGGGCACTGCTCGCCGTTGAGACCGATCGCGGTGACCATCTTGAGACACTCGACCTCACTGCCGCCTGCCCCGCCGTCATCTGGCGTCCTGAGGGGTTGGCGGCGACCGATCATCCGCCGGCCCCACAAAGCGAAGCGGCCTAGCATGACCAAGAGTTCGCCTGGATTGCCATCGCCTGAGCGACAGGGTGTGGTGCTGATCCTGTCAACCTTTGACACCGCCGCGGCCGCCGAAGCCTGCGGCAGGCAGCTGGTGGCCGACGGGCTGGCCGCCTGCGTGCAGGTCGATGGCCCGATCCGCAGCATCTTCCGCTGGCAGGGGGAGGTTCAAATCGCGGAGGAGTTCCGCCTGCTCATCAAGACGGCACCGGCGGCCGCGGCCGCCTGCCAGGTCGCCCTGGAGCAGCTGCACGACTATGATCTCCCCGAAATCGTCGTGCTTGACGCGGCGGCCAGCCCCGCCTATGCCGCCTGGGTTGCGACGACATTGGCATGACAGCATCGCGTCCGGAAATGCTCGCTTTCGAAGCCGCCCTGCAGGCCCGGCCTGCTGCCGCGTTGCCGCCGGGACCGCCGCTGGCCGATCGCTGGGGCGAGTGGCCGACGCTCGCCGTGGTGCCGGGCGAGCTGATCGAGCCGTTGCCGGCAGGCTTTGACGAGGCCCTTGACCACCTCTCGCGGCTGCCCCGCTGCTATGCCGAACCGGACGGCTCGTTCGTCTGGACCAGCGGCCGGCAAGAGCCGCCGTGGCAGGTGGACGGCAACCTGTTCGAGCGGAACGGAGGCCTGCTGCTGGTCGATCTCAAGGGCAGCTGCCCGGCTGCCGAATTGGACCAGTTGCTGGCCTGTTTCGGACCGCCAGAGACGCCCTTCGTGTTCCAGTTGGTGCGGTCGGCGGTCTTCGTCGACGCCGCAGTGTTTCGGCAGCATGCCCTGGCCCGTGGTCAGGCCGGCGACGGCGATCGCCTGCGGCCTCCGGAAACCTGCGGCTGGTAGCCCTACAGCTTCAGCCGCCAGATGGCGGCGGTCAGGGCTGCCCAGCCGACCAGCAGCAGCACCCCGCCGATCGGCACAATCGCCCCGAGGATGCGAATGCCCGTCAGGGCCAGCACCCCGAGAAAGCCGCTGAAGATCAGCACGCCGGCAACAAAGCAGCCGGCCGCCGCGGCGAGGAGCCCGCTCGCCGGCCCGCTGCCCGGCGTCGCCGCCAAGCCCCCGATTGCCACGATCGCCACCGCATGAAACAGGCAGTAGCGGACGGCGGTCTCCCAGTTGGCCGATTGGCCGTTGGCCTCGAGCAGGTCTTTCAGGCCATGGGCCCCAAACGAGCCGGCCGCCACCCCGATGAAGCCGAGCAGGCCGCCGGCCAGACAGAAAAGCTTGAGCATCGAACACCGTTGGGATTGAGACTGCGGGCCGAAGCGTTCGCTACGGCGTCTGCTGTCCCAACAGTTTATCCTCTTCCTCTTCCTGGATGATGATTCGCGGCGTCACCATCAGCATCAGGCTCTGGGTGGTACGGGCAATGCCGACGTTTTTGAACAACCGGTTGATGTAGGGGATTTTCGAGAGAATCGGGACGCCGTATTCGTTGCGACCCTCCTGCATCCGCTTGATGCCACCCATCAAAACGGTGCCCCCATCGGGCACGCTCACGGTTGTCTGCACGGAGGTGATGCGGAAGGAGGGCTGCTGAATCGTGGTTCCGTTTGAGGTGAACTGCTGTTCGCTCGAGGCCTGCGTCTGGAAGGCGAGCCCCGGCTGAAATGGCAGCATGCCGCCGGTTTCCGCCTGCGTGCCCTGTCGCTCGTCGCTGCTCTTCGCCGAGGTTGACCGCTCGCCCTCGAACTGAAATTCATTGACCTGGCCGATTTCAGAAAAACTCGGCACCAGGGTGAGCCGCACAAACCGGCGGTCGCTGGAGACAACCGCCTGGACGCCGACGCTCGTGCCCTCCGACAAGACCGTGACCACCGGCTGCTGGGCGGCCGCAAAGTCACCGACGACCGGAATCACGCTCGTCACAAAAGGCCGCTGCGTCTGGTCGGTGATCGTCGCCTGTTGTCCGTTGAAGAGCGTCACCTTCGGTGCCTGGAGGATGTTTGCCCGCGTGTTTCCCTGGGCCGCCTGAATCAGAAAATAGGCCTCGATGTCGGAGAGAATCGCAAAGCCAAAGTTCGCGGCGGAAACGGCGACATCCGGGACACCCGGAATCTGGGGCACCTGAGCCGTCGTAAAACTGTTCTGGCGGAACGGCAGCGAAAAATAGTTTGGAATCTGCTGGCCAAACTGGCCGCCCTGCTGGCCCGCCTGCTGGCCGCCCTGCTGGCCGCCTTGCTGCCCGCCCTGCTGACCGCCCTGTTGACCGCCCTGCTGGGCTCCCTGTTGGCCGGTCGTGCCCAGCGCGACGCCGGGCAGCCCGAGTTGATCGAGGCCGATCAGCTGGGATGGCCCGCCGGGGGCCGCGGGAATGCCCCGTGTCCAGGGGCTAATCGAAAAATTGTTCTGCGGATTAGGGGTGGGGATGGCGGTCATGTTCAGCGGCTGATTGACGCCGGTCTGGATATTGAAATCGAAGTCGACGCCGATCCGCTCGGCAAAGCCGTCATCGAGCGTGATGAACCGCACTTCGATGTTGACCTGCAGATCCTGTAGCCGCCGCAGCTGATTGAGCAGGTCGGCGATCTCCTCGTGGGCTTCCTGGGTCTGGCTAATCACCAGGCTCAGATTGGTCTCAAAGGGCATGATCGCCCCGACGCCGCCGACGGTGTTCCAGGTGGTCGGGGCGACGGTCTGCTGGATCAGCTCGATGAGCGATGCAAAGTCGGCATTGCTGCCGCCGGCCTTGCCGGAGGCCGTCGGGGCCATACCACCGGCTCCGAGCGACCCGCCCTGCAGCTGCGCGAGGACGTTCGGGTTCGGGCTGCCGCCATTCGATGACTGGGGAATCCCCACGCCCTTGGCGGCATCGGTCGGCGGCGGGCCGACCTCGACCTTCATGTTGCTCGAGCCCATCAGCGAATAGCCCTGACGCAACGCTCCGGTGATGCCCAGATCGTCCGTGGTGAAATTCTGGATCGGGATCACCAGGTCGGCCACCGGATAGGACACGCTGTAGACCTCGCCCTGCACCAGCCGCGGGCTGGTGATCTTGAGCACCTCGTCGCGGATCACATAATCAAGGTGGAGGGGCTCAAGCAGCAGCTTGAGAGCGCTTTTCAGCGAAATCGTCTGATCGAGGGCGATGGTCACCGGGGTGTCGGTGCTCACCGCCTCGCTGTCGAGGCCCACCAGATCGACATGCAGCGGCACCTGCGCCTGTTTCGACAACTCGTCGAGCACCTCGGCGAGCGGGCGGTTGCGGTAGGCTGCCGTCACTTGGGTGGAGAGTTTCTTCTTGATCTCGAGTTCGGCCGGGGTCATCCGTGAGCGGCCTTCGGCGGCGAGTCGGGCCCGGCTTTTGGTCAGGTCTTCCCAATCGCGGGTTTCGGGAAATTCGATTGGTCCGACGAAGGGCACGCTGGACGCCTGGGTGTCTTCGACGACGTCGAGCAAGGCATCGGCCTTGCTGCCGGCGATCA
>CAZIQV010000226.1:0-3609 GCA_964541275.1 uncultured Chitinophagaceae bacterium
GAACTGCTGCGCCAGATTGACCTGGAAGATGTCGCCCGCCCGCACATAGTCGATGCCTGCCTGCACCATTGCTTCGTAGTCGGCAGGACTGTGGCTGGTGAACACCCCACCGTGGCCCGCCAGCGGCACTCGGGGAACCGCGGTTGCCGATGGACCGGCCGCAAGCACCCGGGCAGGTCCCGCCCCCGTGCCTGAACTTTTGGCAAGGACGGCCAACAGGTGCTCGAGCCGCTCGGCAGCCCGGCGGCGGCGAGCGGTCGGGCCCCGGGCCGGGATCCCCTGGGAGACGGCCCAGGCGCGGTTCTGAAGGTGGTCAAAGGCAAAGACGACGTCGTAGACGCCGAAGTGCAGCCCGGGCGTGCCCGATCGCCGGCTGTCGGCCGGCGACACCCCGAGAGTCGCCAACCCCGCATCAAAGGAGAGCAGGCCGGCGAGACCGCCCTGAAACGGCGGCAGGGCGGGAATGGTCGGGCAGCGGCAGTCCTCGAGCAATTGGCCGGCTTCTTCGAGCAGCCGAAGGACCTGCTCCGGAGTGACCGCTTCGGCCGGCAGGGCAAAGCTGAAAACAGGATCGGCTGCTGCGAACGAGTACCGATCGAGCCGGCGCGCCACTTCGTCTGCCCCCCTGGCCCCGGGAGCGGCCTGCCGCCCGTCTCCCGCCGAACTGCTGTCGAGATAGAGCAGGCCGGGAAGCGGCCGGAGCCGATTGACAAGGTCTTCCGCCGGAAAGTCACCCGGCAGGTCGGCAACCAACGCGCCCGAGGCCGTATAGCGGTGCGGGAGGGTTGTGAGCTTCATGCAGGTCGCCTCGTCACTGGCCGCCTCTGTCATGAGCCTGATCCGGCCGGCGACGACGCTGACCGGGAGACCCGGGCCGCCGCGGCCGACGGGCCGCAGCCGATCTCGGGCTCGGTCAGGTAGCCCCAATCGAGGGCCTGATCCTGCCGATAGTCCTTGCCGAGCGTCAACGCCGTGGCCGCCTTGGCCATTTCGTAGCCGAGATAAAACGCGTGGCTGGGGTCAACGTCGTCGCGGCCCCGCTCTGGCAACAGGTCGAACAACGCGAAGGGATCCCGGGCGGCCAGGTGGAGACCGCGGCCGACGAGATGAATCTTCCCCTGCTCGGCGAAGACGCGAAAGTTCGGATCGCGAATCGCCGCCGCCAGCCGGTCGAGTGCCTCGTCGCCATGCTGCTGGGGTTTGCCCCCCCGCAGCGTCACCAGCCCCGGTTCGACATGTTTCGGCAGGGTCTTTTGCGTCACGGCATGGTGCACCAGCCGCCGGGCGAGGTCACACTCCTGCACGCTGCTGCGGGCCCAGTGGATCACCTCGGTGGTCAGCACCGAGCGGATGGCGGTCTCCTGGCAGAAGCCGAGCAGCAGGGTGTTGATGCCGGCAGAATCGACGTCGGTGAGTTCCGTCAGGTTGCCGATTCCCATCATCATCTCAGCCTCGGGGAAGCGGCGACGAACGTCGAGATAACGGCCGAGGCTGGCGGCAAACCCAAAACCGATCGGCTCAAGCACCGGGTCGAGCCGGTGTGGGACCCCGGCAGCCTGCAGTCGCTCGACCGTGTCATCAAAACCGGCACCTGTCCCTGGCACGTCAGGAACGACCACCACTTCACAGCCAAAGTCGGCCGCTGCCGCGACGTTGCTGGAATTGACCGACAACACCAGGCCGGCCCCGGCCCGGGTCGCCGCCAGCACCTCGGCCGGTTCGAAGCTGTCGATGGAGACGCGAAAGCCCTCGGTCACCAGCATGGCGACGGCCTCCCCGACCCCGGCCCAGGGCTCCCCTGGCGTACAGCCGATGTCGATCATGTCAGCCCCGGCGGCCCGCAGCCGGGTCGCCTCGGCCAATAGCTCGGCGGCCGCCAGCCGGTTGGCATGGTTGATTTCGGCGATGATCTCGATGTCGTACCGGCCGTAGTCGGCCAGATCCTGCCGCTGCTGGCCAAACCATTCGTCGAGCCGCCGGCAGTCGTCGGGGCCCCGCTCAACCGGCACGCCCGCGGCCGCCTCAAGCACCGCCAGGTCGCCGCGGCAGAGACCGGGAATCAGCACGCGGTCGGTTCCCGGCGGCACCTCCAGCCGCCGGGCGATCCAGTCGGTGGTCATCAGGGCCGCCACCGTGATGTTGAGCGTCTGGACCGTCGCCGTAAAGCCGACCTGGGGGGCGAGCCGCTCAAGCAGCGACGCCACCGCCGGAGCGGCAAGCTTGCCGGTGACAAAGTGAATCCGTTGGCCAGAGAACGGGGCGTCGTTCATACCCCCAGTGTATGCTGCGACGGGGCAGACCGAACCGTGCCGCGATGCCGGTTTGCCAGCGAATGTTCACCCCGGGGCGTTGCCGTGATTCTCGAAGGCTTGATCGCGTCCTGCCGGACCGACGGTGGCATGCATCTGGCCGCGATGGGGCCTGAGGTCGCTGACGCCCGCGAGTTCGACCGGCTGCTGCTCAAGCCGTTCGCCGGCAGCCAGACCGCCGACCGGCTGGCGGCGACACCCGAGGGCGTCTTTCACCTCACCGACGACGTCCTGCTGCTGGCCCGAGTGGTGACGGGCTGTCTCGGCGTCCCGCCGTCGGCTCAGCCGGCTGAAAAGGTCCGGGGCTGGGTGCTCAATGACGCCTGCGAGGCCTTTGAGTTCCGAATCGTCGAAGCCGACACCAGTGGCCAACGGGCCCGGCTGACCGCCGAAATTGTCGCCAGCCATCTCCACCGCCCCTTTCGCGGCTTCAACCGGGCCGCCCATGCCGTGGTTGAGGCCGCCATCCTCTGCAGCCGGCTGCACCTGCTGGGGGCAACCGAAATCGGGCGACAGCTGGAGCTCCTGCGGCCGCTCATCGACAAGACCGCCGGTGACCGCGAGCGGGAAGCCTTCGAGCTCATTGCCGGGCGGTGCGGCACCTGAGCAGCGACCCGGGCCGTGGCCGGCCGGTTGCGAACGAAGCCATCCAAGAATTCCAGGACTTCCAGGACAATGGTGTTCGATCCGAACGCCGCTCCGGAGTTCGGAAGTCGTGGACTCCCGCAGTTGCCCGTGCAGCCAACCGCATTCCCTCAGCTTGCGCTTCGGGCTTCAGAGCATGGGGTGCATTTTCGATTGCCCGGGCTTCCGGGCACGGGGTGTATTTCCAAGTGCCGCGGGCTCCCGGCATGGGGTGTATTTCCGGTTGCTTCAAAGCCCGAAGCGCAAGCTGAGGGAAACCGCGTTTTTATTCCACGAGTCGTATCCCCTCGGCTCGCGGCTCGGGCTTCCCGGCGTGCGGTTCCGCTCGGGGCACGATCAATCCGCCGGCGAGGAAACCGCGGATGTTGCCCGTGCAGCCACCCGCATTCCCTCAGCTTGCGCTTCGGGCTTCAGGGCACGGGGTGCATTTTCGATTGCCCCGGGCTTCAGGGCACGGGGTGTATTTCGATTTCCCCGGGCTTCCGGGCACGGGGTGTATTTTCGATTGCCCGGGCTTCAGGCACGGGGCGTATTTCCAATTGCTTCAAAGCCCGAAGCGCAAGCTGAGGGAAACCGCGTTTTTAGTCCACGAGTCGTATTCCCTCGGCTCGCGGCTCGGGCTTCCCGGCGTGCGGTTCCGCTCGGGGCACGATCA
>CAZIQV010000227.1:0-3594 GCA_964541275.1 uncultured Chitinophagaceae bacterium
CGAAGGTGGATGAGTGACTCAAAAAGCTGCAGGGATAGCGGAGCAGGAAGTGGCGGCCGGCAAACCGGTCTGGCCAGAGGCTACTCGGTTGCCGATCGCATCCGCCGGCTCCGCCGCGCGCGGATCATGCAGCCGACGGGGGGCGTTTCGGCCACCGCCACCGGCTGGCCGGCCAACAAGGCCTCGACGGCATCCTCAAGGTAACGGATCTTGACCTTGGCGGGATCGGCTGAATCGTCCAGCGCCCCCATGTAGCGAATCCGCCGCTCGCGATCGATGACGAAGAACTCGGGGGTCCGCACCGCGCCGAAAGAGCGGGCCACCGCCTGCGACTCGTCAACGAGGTAGGGAAAGGCAAACTGCCGCGCCTCGGCCCGCCGCCGCATCGCCGCGAAGCTGTCCTCCGGAATCGTGTTGGCATTGATCGCGACCAACCGGACCCGGTCGCCTGCCTGCCGCCAGCGTCTGGCCAATGCGTTGATCCGCGGTTCGTAATCGACCGCGTACGGGCAGCTGTTACAGGTGAAGACAACCACGAGCAATTCAGACGAAGCGTTATCGCTCCAGCTGTGCTGTTTTCCGTCGACACCGGGCAGGTTCTCCCAGCCGGGCACGGTGTCGCCGATATCGCGATCGGGGTTGTACCGGCCAGCGGACGCCTTCGGAATGGCCAGGCCACCAGTCGCCAGAAACAGAAGCAGCGGCAGGAACCGCCAAGCCCGCACCGCCAACAGCTCGCTGCCGCGTCGTCGCGATTGCCGATCGCTCATTGTCACCCGTTCCTGAGGCCGGGCCGCGAGCCCCCTGGTTGCAGCCCCGTCAGCAACCAGAAGCCGGCCCGAATAATAATTTACCGAAAAAGCTCCTGCAGTGCCGCCGTCGGGCGGGCCGCTGGCCTCAGCGGTCGCGGGGCCGCCGCCCCAGCCGAACGCCGATCTCGAGCGGCTCGTCCTGCCGCCTGATCTGCAGCCTGACCTCGCTGCCGATCGGCAGCCGGGTGAGCATCAGCACGAGGGTGGCAGGGCTGTCGAGTGGTTCGCCGTCGAGGGCCTCGATGACATCCCCCGGCTTGATGCCGGCACGGGCAGCTGGGGAACCCTCGGCGACGGCGGCAACCAGGACACCGCCCCCCGCCTGTTCCCGCAGCCGCAGGCCGACATGCCCCCGCTCGACCTGGCCGGTTTTCTGGATCTCGTCGCAGATGCGGCGGGCGGTGTTGCTGGGAATGGCAAAGCCGATACCGCGGAAGCTGCGGCCGACGATCGCCGTCGTGATGCCCATCACCCGGCCGTGCACGTCGACCAGCGGTCCGCCCGAATTGCCGGGATTGATCGAGGCGTCGGTCTGGAGGAACTCTTCATACGGATTGCCGACCACGCCCCGGCGGCCGACGCCGCTGATGATGCCGTAGGTGAGCGTTCGATCGAGACCGTAGGGGTTGCCGATCGCCCAGACCATCTCCCCGACCTCGAGGCTGTCGCTGTCGCCCCAGTCGGCCGCCGGCAGTTTGTCGGCGTCGATCTGCAGCACCGCCAGGTCGGTGGCAGCATCGGCGCCGACCAGCCGGGCAGGGAACCGGCGATCGTCGGCAAGCCGGACCTCGATCGCCCGGCTCTGGGCGACGACGTGATAGTTGGTGGCGATGAAGCCGTCGGTCGAGATGATCAGCCCCGAGCCGACCGACTCATCGAGCTGGCCGCCCGGCAGGCCGCCGTGCAGTGCCGCGATCTCGTCGATCAGCGTCGCCGCCCGCCGCACGCTCGTGACATTGACGACCGACGGACCGATCACCCGGGCCAGTGTCGTAAAGAGTTTGCCAACCGATGACAGCTCGGCCACGACGGCGGCGTCGCGGATTGCCCGCAGTTCGGCCCGGGTCTGGGCGTAGCGGATGCGGCCGAGGAAGGATGGCCAGACAATCAAGCCGATGAGGACCACCAGCCCGAGAAACAACAGCACGGTCCGGCGGCTGACGCCGGTTGCCGGGGGAGTCATCGGCCCGCCCCGACCGCCGGAGCAGCGTCTGCCAACGCCAGCCGCAGCTGGTCGAGCGCCGTCTTGGCAGCCCGGGTGAGGGCGAACTCGCCGCCGCCGAGCAGGTGCTCGATGAGCGTCGGACGGCCGCCGCGGACGATGGCGATGTCGACGGCCTGCCGCTCGCCGGCGGGTCGTACCGGCCCTACGGCAAGCCCGACCGACGCCCCCTGTCTGCCAGCCGCATCGGCCGCCGCCGCCGCGATTGCCGCCGGGTCGGCCGCCAGTCCGGGCATCACCAGCCCTCCCCGAAAGACCGACGGCGACGGCAGCCCGGGCCGGCCAGCCGCCGGGGCAAGCAGGCTCACCACCCGGCCGGCCGTGCCGGCCTCGATGCAGGCCAGGCTGTCGGCCGCCTGCAGGAGCGCGGCGACAGCAGCGTCCTCGACCTCGTCATCCTCAACGCCGTACACCAGCCGACCGAGGGCTGAGCGAATCAGCTGTTCGGTGGCAGCGATCTTCTGGCGGCAGCCGCTCTCGTCATCCGCCCAGGCCGAGATGCGCAGGGTGATCGTCGCCTCGTGGGCGGTGATGCCGACAGTCGGGTCGCGGCCCCGCTCAATCAGCCCCGGCAGCAGCGCCTCAATACCGCTCTCGCCGGCGCCAAAGCACTTCAGCCGCCGGTGCCGCAACACCCGTCGTCCATCAGCGATCCGTTCGATTGCGGGAGCGACCGTCTCCCGCCACATCCGGCGCATCTCGGCCGGCACACCGGGCAGAGCGAAGATTCGGCTGCCCTGCCCGCGGCCCCAGCCGGTCGCCGGGGGCAGCGGCAGATCGATGCCGGGGGCGGTGCCGTCCGGATTGGGAATCGGCCGGCTTCCGACGGGGAACATCGCCTGCAGACGGTTGCTCTCAGGCATTTCCATGCCGCGGCGGGCGAACCGGGCCTCGACAGCGGCCAGGGCCGTCTCGCAGCAGAAGAGCTCGACACCGGCGACCCGGGCGAGCACATCCCGCGTCAGATCGTCGGCCGTCGGCCCGAGGCCGCCGGTTGCCAGCACGACCTGCGTCCGCCGAGCCGCCGCCGAAAAGGCCTCGACCCCGGCCTCGAGCGTGTCGCAGACGGTGGTGTGATACCCCACCGGAATGCCCAGCAGCCCCAGTTCTCGCGACAGCCACTGGCTGTTGGTGTCGAGTCGCTGGCCGCTGGTCAGTTCGTCCCCGATGGCGATCACCTCGGCGAGCATGCGGCATCCCCTTCTCGGCGGCGTGCGGTATCATCTGGGGTGGCCGACGGGCGGTCCCTCAGATCGGCGGCTCCGGCGGCAGCCCTCCGGTCCAGTAGCTCAGTTCTCACCGACACCGCAGCGGCCGTCAACGTCGCCCGTCCTTCCCCGCACGGCAGCAGATGAAACTCGGCCTCCTCGGCGCTGACGAGCAGACCCTGGCGGTGGCCGCAGCTGCAGTCGCCGCCGGCGATTCCCTCGGGCCCGCCGTCGGCCTCCGCGACAATGCGGCCCCGGGGTTGCCGGCCGACCGGCAGCCGGCCGAACAGTGGCAGGTGTTGCTCGAGACCGACCGCTGCGACGCCGTGCTCGTTGCCATCGGCGACTGGAG
>CAZIQV010000228.1:0-3577 GCA_964541275.1 uncultured Chitinophagaceae bacterium
GCCCCCGCCGCCGGGTCGTGCCGGGCCAATTGCGGGCTACAATTCAATGTTGCGCGACAGCTGGCCGCTCCGGTCGCCGCCCTCGCCGACGCTGTCGATGCACCACCGTCATGCCGCGAACGTCGGGACCGTGCAGGCTCAGACTGGTTTCTGGAATGGCCGATTTCATCTCCCGCATCTCCGTCGTCTGCTTCGCGGCCAGCTATGCCGTGGCCCTCGGCTTCGAGGCGACCCGGCTCTGGTTCCGCTCCGGCGTTCGGGGGGTGACGATGATCGGCTTTGTCGCCGCCGGCCTGGTGGCCCAGACGCTGTATCTCGTCTGGCGGGCGGCGACCGTCACGGCGCTGCCCTGGTCGAGTGCCTTTGACTGGTACCTGCTCGCCGCCTGGGTGCTGGCGGCCGGTTCGCTCTGGATGACGCTGTCGAATCCGCGGACGCCGGTGGGTCTGTTTGTGCTGCCGGTGGTGCTCGGCCTGATCGGGGCGGCAGAACTCTCCAGCCGCGAGCCTTTTCCGCAGAGCCCAGCCACCCAGACCTGGGGCATGCTTCACGGCGGATTCAATCTGGCCATGAGTGTGGCGATCGTGCTCGGCGGCCTTGCCGGCGGCATGTGGCTGATTCAGGCTGGCCGGCTGGCTCGCAAGCAGCCGCCATTGCAGGGTTTTCGCATGCCGAGTCTTGAGAAAATGTCGCTGTGGGCGTCGCGGATGATCGTTGTCGCCGCGTGCGCCGGTGGCAGCGGCTTCCTCTCCGGCATCATTCTCAACGCGGTCAACCGGCAGCGGGGCCTGCTTGAGACGGTGCCTTGGAATGATCCGGTCGTCCTCCGGATGGGCCTGCTGACGATCTGGCTGCTCGTCGCCGCGGCGGGCAGCCGACTGGTCAGCCAGCGGCCGGAGGGTCGCCGGGTGACCGCCGTTTTATCGCTGGTCAGCCTGGCGCTGCTGACGCTGTCGATTCTCTGGGGCGTCCTCGGCAGCACCCGCCACGGCATGCCTCCCCAGCCGCCGGCGATCGCCGCGCCATCGGCGGGAGGTGCGGCATGAGCCTCACATTTGCCGGCGGCAGCCACCGCACCGTGCCGATCGAACTGCGGGAGCAACTCGCGTTCTCCAGCGAGCAGGCGGCGGCGGCGCTCGATCGCTTTCGCCGCGAGTTTCCCGGTAACGAGGCGGTGCTCCTGTCGACCTGCAACCGGGTTGAACTCTACGCCGCCGCCGAGCAGCGGCAGGGTCCGCCGCCACCGGCGGAGTTGGCGATGTTTCTGGCGGAATGCCGCGGTGTCGACCTGACCGCAGTCAGCAGCGTGCTGGGCGGCGATCGGGGACCGGCCGCGGTCAAGCATCTCTTCAGTGTCGCCGCGGGTCTCGACAGCATGGTGCTCGGGGAGCCGCAGATCGTCGCCCAGGTCAAACAGGCGTGGCAGTTGGCGGTGGCCAGCGGCACCACTGGTCCACTGACCGGCGAACTGTTTCAGGCCGCCCTGCGGGCCGCGAAACGGGTTGCCAGTGAAACCGCCCTCGGCCGCGAGCGGCTGTCGATCCCGAGCGTGGCAGTGGCCGACTTTGCCGCCGCAGTCTTCGAGCGGTTTGACGACAAGCGGGTGCTGCTGGTGGGGGCCGGCAAGATGGCCGGCGAGACCCTCCGCTATCTCCGTGATGCCGGGGCCCGCGACGTGCGGGTCGTCAACCGGACTGCGGGCCGGGCGGCAGAACTGGCCGACCGGCTTGGTGCCACCGCCGGCCACTATGACGAGCTGGCCGACGAACTCGTCGCTGCCGATCTGGTCATCAGCACGACCGGGGCGACGGAGCCGGTGGTGACGCGGACGGCCTTCGAACAGCTTGAGGTCCGGCGGCAGGGGCGGCCGCTGGTCGTGCTCGACCTGGCGGTGCCCCGCGACTTCGATCCGGCGATCGGCGGGCGGCCCGGCGTCTGGCTTTATTCGGTTGATGATCTCGGGCAGGCCTGCGAAGCCAACCGGCGGCGGCGGCAGCGGGAGATGCCGGCGGCCTGGACGATCATCGATGAAGAGACCAGGCGGTTCATGGGAGACCTGCACCATCGGTCGACGGTGCCGGTGATTGAGCAGCTCCGGGCCGGCTGGAACGAGACGGGGGAGGCGGAACTCAGACGCCTGTTTCGCAAGCTGCCCGATCTCGACGCCGCCGCCCGCGACGAAATCCGTCAAGCCTTCAGCCGCTACGCGGCCAAAATGCTCCACCCCCCGCTGGCCTCACTTCGCAGTGAGAGTCACGCCGGTCCGCCTCATGGACTGCTCGACGCCCTGCGACGGTTGTTTGATCTCAAGGAGTGACCGGTGCTGAGTTTTCGTCGCCGGGGCAGCTTCCTCGGTTTGGCCATTCTTCTGTTCGCCATGTGTCACGCATCGGCTGCTGTCGCCAAGCGGCCCAATGTTGTGCTGATCATGGCCGACGATTTCGGGTATGAGTGTCTCGGTTCCAGCGGCTGCCTCGACTACCAGACACCCGAGCTCGACCGGCTGGCGGCTGGCGGCGTGCGGTTTGCGGAGTTTCATGCGCAGCCGCTTTGCACGCCGACCCGGGTGAAACTCATGACCGGCCAATCGAACCGCCGGAATTACCAGCGGTTCGGCCTGCTGCCCCGCGACCAGATCACCTTCGCCCAGTTGTTCCGGGACGCCGGCTATCACACCTGCATCGCCGGCAAGTGGCAGCTGGGCCGGGAGCCGGACGCTCCGCGGCACTTCGGATTTGCCGAGGCCCTGCTGTGGCAGCACACCCGGCCCCGGGAGCTTGCCGGCCACGACACCCGCTATGCCAATCCCAGGCTTGAGCACAACGGCCTGCCGGCCGACGGCAACACCGGCGAATTTTCCACCGATCTTTTCTGCGACTTCATCACCGAGTTCATCAGCCGTCACCGGGAAGAGCCGTTTCTCGTCTATTTTCCGATGGTGCTGACGCACTGTCCCTTTTCCCCGACGCCCGATTCGGCGGCCTGGGATCCCGCGTCGCCGGGGTCGACCAGTTACAAGGGCGATCCGCGGCACTTTGCCGACATGGTGCGTTACGTCGACCAGACGGTCGGCCGCATCGATGCCCACCTGCGGAAGGTCGGTTTACGCGATGACACCCTGCTGCTGTTCATCGGCGACAACGGGACCGACACGCCGATCGTGACGCGGACCAGCTTTGGCGTGGTGGCCGGCGGCAAAGGTTCATTGACTGACGCCGGCACTCGAGTGCCGTGCATCGTGAGCTGGCCGGGTGGCGTCGAGCCCGGGCATGTCGTTCGCCACGCGGCCGATCTCAGCGACCTCCTACCCACGCTCTGCGAGCTGGCGGGCATTGTGCCGCCGCCCGGTCTGCCGCTCGATGGGGCCAGCCTCGTCGAAAATCTCCGGGGCGAAACGCGGCCGCACCGCGAGGCGATCCATATCTGGTACTCCCGCAACGGTCGGAGCAGGGGGCAGGCTTTCGCCCGGACCGCCGCCTACAAGCTGTACGGTGACGGCCGCTTCTATCATGTCGCCGCCGACCAGGCCCGCAACGCAAACCGGTTGCCAGCAGTCTCCAGCCAGCCGATACCGGCT
>CAZIQV010000229.1:0-3545 GCA_964541275.1 uncultured Chitinophagaceae bacterium
TGTACCGATCTGAGCGACGTTGGCCTCGCCGTACTTCTGCTTGACATAGTCGATCACCTCGCCCCGCCGCTCCTTGCAGAAGTCGATGTCGATGTCGGGCGCCTCCAGTCGGTTGACATCGAGGAACCGCTCGAACAGCAGGTCGTATTCCAGCGGGCAGACATGGGAAAGGTGCAGGGCATAGGCGACCAGCGCGCCGACGCCGCTACCACGGGCCGAGGCGGGAATGCCGCGGTCGCGGGCATGCCGAACGAAGTCCCAGACGATCAGGAAATAGCTGGCAAACCCCAGCGTGTTGATCACGCCGAGTTCCCGATCGAGCCGCTCGACCACATCGGGATGCAGCTGGCCTCCGGGTCGATCCGTCCAGCGTTTCGGCAGGTCGGCATAGCGTTCCCGCAGGCCCGCCAGGCAGAGCCGCTCGAGTTCCTCCGAAGCGGTGCGGTCGCCCGGCAGGTCGAAGCCGGGGAAGTGCCGCTTGCCGAGATCCAGCTCGATCGCCACCGAATCGGCGATCTGCTGGCTGCGGCCGACGGCATCGGCCACCCAGTCACGGTCGTGGCCGGCGAACGACTCGTACATCTCTGCCGGGCTCTTGAGATAGAACTCGGAAGAGTCCATCCGCATCCGCGAGGCATCGTTGCGAAATCGGCCCGTGTTGACGCACAGCAGAATGTCCTGGGCCTCGGCATCCTCCCGGTTGACGTAGTGGCAGTCGCAGGTCGCCACGGGCGGTATGCCGAGTTCGTGTGCAATTTCGATGGCGGCGTCGGTCACCTGCTGCTGCAGGTCGAGGCCGTTGTCCTGCACCTCGATGAAGTAGCGGTCGCCGAAGACTTTCTGAAACCAGCCGGCGATCTGCCGCCCCTGCTCGAGCGATTCCCGCTGCTGCCGCGATGAGCCGATCAGGGCCCGGCTGAATTCACTCGACAGGCAGCCCGACAGGCAGATGAGCCCCTCGGCATGGGCCTCGAGAATTTCCTTGTCGATGCGGGGCTTGAAGTAAAAGCCCTCGAGGGAGGCCTTGGTCGCCAGCCGCAGCAGGTTGGCGAAGCCGTCGCGATCGCGGGCCAGCAGGGTCAGGTGGTAGCTCGCGTCCTTCTGGCTGCCGCCATCTTTTTGAAACCGGCTGCCCGGGGCGATGTAGGCCTCGTAGCCGATGATTGGATTGAGTCCCGCCTGTTTGGCCTTGCTGTAGAACTCGAGCGCACCGTGGAGGTTGCCGTGGTCGGTAATGGCCAAGGCGGTCATCCCGAGTTCGGCGGCCCGGCCGACGAGCCGGTCGATCGAACTGGCCCCGTCGAGCAGGCTGTAGTGGCTGTGACAGTGGAGATGGGCAAACGGTCGGCTCGGAGGCGGTTCCATCGGCGGGCTCGTCCTTGGGCGACGCGGGTGGGAAACGGCGGGCGTGGTCGCCATCAATCGGGCGGCGGTTCGGCGATCTGCCGCAGCAGTTCGGCCAGCCGGGCCTGGAGGTCGAGCAGACCCTGCCAGGGCGCGAAGTCGATCTCAACTTTTTCGTGACCCGGCCGCATCACCGCCCCGTCGGCGGTTTCCCGCAGCACCGCCTGAATGTAGTCGAACAGTTCGCTGAGCTCAGCCGACTGGGCCGGGCTCAGCCGCTCCGGCAGCGGCGGCGGCCCCCCCGGCAGCAACGGCAGCCGCGCTTCGCCAAGATCTTCAATGACGTCGGAATGATGCTCTGCGGCCCGTTCGAGCCGCCGCTGCATCTCGGCGGCCCGCCGCGAGTTCTCGCCGGGCTCGCGGGCGGCAATCTCGGCGATCCGGCGGTCGATGTCGCTGTGCGAGCCGACGAGCAGCACCGAACGGCCGACGGCGATCATGTCGCCGTCGCGGATGATGCGGACATGAATCTCTTCGCCGTTGACCTTGGTGCCGTTGGTGCTGTCGAGGTCGGTCAACACGATCTTGCGGTTGTCGGCCTGGAGCTTGAGGTGATACCGGCTGATCCGCTCGTCGTTGAGCTGGATCGTGTTGCCTTCCTCGCGGCCGATCGTCACCGGCGTCGGCACCTCGCTGTAGACCTTCCCACGGTCGGCACCGTGCAACACGCGAAGGGTGACGCTGGGCATGGCGGCTCGGGGCGGGTGGAGAGCGGAGCAAGGCGAGCGGTGGTTGACCCGCCCCTGCCGCCGCACGATGCGGCGACCGACGAAGCTGCACTGGGTCGGCAGATTCAGGGACTGCCCCGGGGGGCTCGCTGCCACCGACCTCCGCGGGCGAGGGCTGAAGCAGCGTTGGGGATCACCGCCGTCACGGTATCGTCTCCGGGGGCGGTCGCGCGGTCAATCCAGCGCCGGTCCGGCCGGTGATCGCCCAGGGAAAGCCGCCGGCGTCAACCCGGTCGCAACCGTCGGCAGTCGGGGTCCCAGTTCCCGCCCGGGCTTGGTAAGCTGCGGAAGATGCGTCCGTAGCTCAATTGGATAGAGCATCGGTCTTCGGAACCGAGGGTTGGGGGTTCGAGTCCCTCCGGGCGTACTCGCTCTCAGCGTCCGTTGCCGGAAACGCGGCGACCGGCATTCCCTCGGCGTCGAAGACTTCAATTCGGCCCTCCCTGGTGCCCGGCCTGGTGCCGATGGCAATCGCGTCGGTGCCGTCGGCATCCTTGATCTCGATGCGGCCGCCGCCTCCGTCGATGACCCGGCCGAGGTGAATCAGCACCGTCCCATCCTCAGACTCGATCCGCAACTCGCGGCAGCGGACCTGAGCGGCGGTCAACGTGTCGGTGACCAGCCGCGGTTCGGCGACGCCGGTCGCCCGCACCGCCAAGCCGATCGCCAGCAGCAGCAGCGGATAGACCGTCCAGCGTTCACGACTGGTCATCGAGACACACCGCCTTCCTCCGTAAACAAGCCGTCCGGTTCAGTCGCCATGGAGCTTCCGGAGGCGGCCCGAGAGTCGCAGGATCAAGTGGACCCGCTCAAACACGTCGAGCCAGTCGGCTGTGACTGCGGCAGTCGCCTCCTCGGCCGGCGCGACCAGTCCCGTGGGACAACTCTCCCCGAGTTGCGTTGAACCGGCCAGCCGGTAGGCGGCGAGGGTGCGGTCGCCGTGGAAGACAACCGGATGGAAATCTTCGCTGAGGAACAGCGCTACCGGCACCCGCTGCCCCCCGCAGACGGTCAGGTGGGCGGCGATTTCCGGTTGCGCGTCGCGGTCGAGGAAGCGGACGTCGATCAGGGGCGAGGCCTCGGCGAAGCGGGCGAAGATCGGGCACTGGTTGACGCAGTCGCCGCACCAGGCCCCCGCGAGCACGAGCACCGGCATGCGGCGGACGAAGCTGGCGAGCAGATCGGCCTGGGCAGGCGTGAGGGCAACCTGGCCGTGGAAGGACTCCCAGCGACTCCGCTGCTCGGGGGTGGCGTGGGCCGCGAGGAAGTCGGCGAAGGGCAGGGCCGCGGCAAACGCGGCCTGCCAGGCCTCCGTGGTCGGGGGCTGTCCGGCACCAGGGATCGGAATGCGGGGGGAGGCGACGGTGTCTGCGGGCATTACGGGTTCCTCAAAGCAGGTGCCACCCGCAGCGT
>CAZIQV010000230.1:0-3538 GCA_964541275.1 uncultured Chitinophagaceae bacterium
CACCGGTGTTCCCGTCGAACGGTCGCTGGTTTTCGACTGTCCGGGTCCCGCCGACGAGTTGCCGCAGATGACTTCAATCGAGGTCTTTCGCGAGTCGCCCGTCGAGGCGTCGCCAGGGCCGCCTTCTACCGGAAAGCCGACGCCATGACGGTCCACTGCCGGCGGCTGTTCGCCGGAGTTATTCAGCGCAGCTTCGCGATCATCGCGGCAGCCGCGGGCATCGTAGGGTTTGCGACAGTCGCCTGCGGCTGCAAGGTTCCGGTGTTTCGCTATGCGGTGGAGCGGTGGCTGCCGGCGGCTTACGAGGTAATCGTGCTGACGACCGACGCGACAGCGGTCGCGGCCTTCAGCCTGCCGGATGCGGCGGTGGGCCGCGGGGCGGGTTCGTGGGTTCCAGATGTGCGTGTCGCGAGCCCCGAGCAGCCGTTTGCGCATCCACTCGCGGCGGCCTGGTCAGCCCACGGCGGACCGCGGGAACCGGTCCTGGTTTTGCGATATCCACCGGCGAGTGGACTTGGCGGTCGAATTGCGCATGCCGGAGCCCTTCGTGAATTCAGCGGCGCCGAAATCGTCTCGTCACCGGTTCGTGAAGCAGTCGCCCGGCGGCTCGCCTCCGGCGTTTCGGTCGTCTGGATCTTGTTGGAGAGCGGGAGGGCGTCAGCCGATGCCGCCGCTCGTCGGGTGCTTGAAGAGCAGTTCGGCCGCGATCGTCAGACCCTTCATCTGCCGGATGCCGCGGCCCTCGAAGTCGATGCCGGACTGCTCGAAGAGGTCCGCATTCCGCTGCAGATCGAATTCGAACTGATCGCGGTTGCCAAGAACGATCCCCGCGAGGAAGTTCTCCTGAACTGCCTTCTTAACAGTGAAGATGACCTGCGCGACTATGACACACCGATCGCTTTTCCCGTGTTCGGCCGCGGAGTCGCGCTTTATGCCCTCGTTGGACCCGGTATCACCGCCGCCAATGTTGCTGCGGCGCACGCGTTCATGACCGGGGACTGCTCGTGCACGGTGAAGGAGCAGAACCCCGGCTTCGATCTGCCTCTCGCCTTCGACTGGGATGAGGCGGTCGGTGACGTGCTGATCAGTCAGCCGCCACCGGACCGACAAACCGCCCCGAAATTGCTCGCGATTCCGCCGGGGGCCACTGGCCCTGAAAAGCGGACTGAGGGCGATCGGTCCTGACCGGCGCGGCTGCTTCGGGCGACAAAAACGCCGGCAGCCCTGCGGCTGCCGGCGTGCTGGGGGCATTGGAGAACATCTCGACTGATATCTCAGTCGCCGGAAATCAGTTCGCCACCCGCTCGGGTGCAGAGTGCCCGAAAGACGTCTGGTGCGGTGCTGTCGTTGATCAACCGGCAGGAGCCGTCAAGATTCAGGAATTGCGTGCCGGCCTGATGAGGACCGATAAAGCCGCCGGGGCTGCCTGTCAGGCTGGGAGCACTCGACCGCACGTGAACGAGGAGCGACACGATCGCCGGACGTTCCTTGAAGCCGGGGTCACTCGGGTTGTAGTTCGGTGAGAAGGTGGAATAGTACATTTTCTGACCCGGTGTCACGCCCGCCCAACCGCTTTCGGTATGGCGGCTCATCCGCTCACCGATACCGATCGTCTTGCTCGTTCCATCGGTGATGTCATCGAGCCGGACCCGGCTGTTCCGATGGAACACGCCGGTGAAGGGCTGCTCTTCATAAGCCAGCGTGCCAAGGCAGCCGGCATAACTGCAGACGGCAGCCTGGGCGATGGTGTTCGTGGGGCTGTCCTTGATGTCGATCAGCTTCGGGGGCGTGTCACCCGGGTCGACGAAGCCCGAGACGATTGTCTCGCGGGCGGCTTGATTGTCGTTATGGGTGATCAGCTTCTCGAAGTCGATCTGCCTGTGCAGGGCCGATTCTTCCATAAAGGGGAGAATCTCGGCAAAGAAGCTCCAGCCAGGCCCTGACTCTGGAACCGGATCACTGCTGCCACCGGGCCAGGAGCCGGTGACAGTCGACGTGAACCCCGGAGGCAGCCGCCGCCGGCCGTCGTGGTAGGTGTGCAGGGCAATCCCCATTTGCTTGAGATTGTTGAGACTCGACATCCGGCGGGCCGCACCTCGAGCCTGCTGCACAGCCGGCAGCAGCAGGCCGACCAGCACGCCGATGATGGCGATCACCACCAGCAGTTCGATCAGGGTGAATGCGGCGGGTCCGCCGCCAGCGCGGCCGTTCTGCCGGTTCGCTGAGGGGGCAGACATGTTCCAGGAATTTCTGCGTGCGAAAGCCATGAGAAACCTCGTTTCAGGAAAAAGCGTGAAGCGTGGCTGGCTGGGAGGTCGAGCGACCCGAGGCTGGCTGGCATGAAAAACCGAACGACTGATATTGAGAATCAGTCTCATTAGCGGTATCGTATCGGCCCGAGAGGTTTCGTCAACCGGAAAACTGCCGAGTGCTGCCATGGCTGCCCAAACGCCGTCAAACCCCGGCCGAGATCGCGACGCCGGGAACAAGATCGCCGCAGTCCCGGGCGTGAATCAGCCGCGGCAGACCGACGACCAGCAGCCGCTGCGATCGGAAGATCTTTTGCGGGGTGGCCGCGAAGTGCAGATTCTGCACGGCGGGGAGGTCTACCGACTCACGCTGACGCGGGCCGGCAAACTGATCCTCCATAAGTAGAAAGCAGCGGGCCAACGGGGCTCTCCCGCCCGCGGGCTGTCGGCAAAACCCGCCACACCGACTCGAAGCGTTCGGGAATCCTTCCCAAGAGTGGGCTCTCGAGAACCCGCGACATCTTCGCGGCAGAACTTCTGGCGACCAGCGTGGCTTCTCAAGGCGGCTGCCTGGATCGCCGGGCGGTGCAGGATGCTCCGCCCTCGGCAGCACTCCGAGCGGCTCGATCGCAGACCAATGCTCGCCCTGAAGGGAACGCTCCGCAGACGCTGCAGACAGTCTGTTGCGGCAGGATCTGGCGATGAAGGCCCCCGAAAAACCCTCGGCGGTGTCCGAAGCTGCCCGAGTCGACGTGCTGTCGCCCGCACTCGCAGGCGGGGGCCATCGAGGGCTTTCTTCCGGACAGCTACTCGCCGAGCAGCTTCTTCAGCGTCGGCTCGATTGCCTCGCCCCAAATCGCGTAGCCCTTCTGCTTCGGGTGCAGCAGGTCGGGCATGATCTCCTTCGAGAGGCGTCCGTCCGCCATCAGCAAGCGGTCGTTGATGTCGAGGAAGGTCACCATGTTGCCGTCGGCGAGTTTCGCCAGCAGCGCGTTGGCTTTGTCGTTGTTCACCCGCGACGGATCGGTCTGCTTTTCCGACCGGGGAAAAATTGCCAGCAGCAGAATCTTGGTTTCGGGCGACTTGGCCCTGATGCGTTCAATAATTTTTTTGACTCCGGCGGCGATCGCCTCAGGCGGGTCCTTGCGGTGGCCGGTGTTGTTGGTGCCGATCATGATCACCGCAACCTTCGGTGTGTAGCCGTCAAGCTCACCGTTGTCGAGCCGCCAGAGGACATGCTCGGTCCGATCACCGCTGAAGCCGAGATTGATCGCCTTGCGGTTGCCGTA
>CAZIQV010000231.1:0-3533 GCA_964541275.1 uncultured Chitinophagaceae bacterium
GCAACCTGCAGCTCTGGTGGCTGGTGGTCTTCCCGGGGGCGGGCATCTTCCTGACAGTGCTCGCCTACAACCTCGTTGGCGAGGCGATTCAAGAGGCGACCGACCCCCGGCTGCGGGAGGCCAAGAAATGACCGCCGCCCCGCTGCTGGCCATCGACAACCTGGTGACCGCCTTCAAGACTCCGGCCGGCCGCCTGCCGGCGGTCGACGGGGTGTCCTTCACCATCGACCGCGGACGCACGCTCGGACTCGTCGGCGAGAGCGGCTGCGGCAAGAGTGTGACGGCGATGTCGATCCTGCGGCTGGTGGCCAACCCCGGCCAGATTGAGTCAGGTTCGATTCGGCTGACAGTCGACGGTGAATCGCTTGAGCTGACGAGCCTGCCCGAACGGCGGCTGCGGCAAATCCGCGGCGGCCGGATCGGGATGATCTTCCAGGAGCCGATGACCAGCCTCAACCCGGTCTTCACCGTCGGCGACCAGATTGCCGAAGTCGTCAGGCTGCACCGCCGGGCCGGCCGCGCAGAGGCCCGGGCCCGGGCTCTGGAAATGCTCAGGCTTGTCCGGGTGGCCGACCCCGAGCAGCGGCTCGATGCCTACCCGCACCAGCTCTCCGGCGGCATGCGACAGCGGGTGATGATCGCGATGGCGTTGGCCTGCGAGCCCGACCTCGTCATTGCCGACGAGCCGACCACCGCGCTCGACGTGACGATTCAGGCCCAGATTCTCGAACTGCTCGACGACCTTCGCCGGCGGCTGGGAACGGCGATTCTGCTGATCACCCACGACCTCGGCGTGGTGGCGGAAACCTGCGATGACGTCGCGGTGATGTATGCCGGCCGGATCGTCGAGCGGGCGAGTGCTGCAGAGCTCTTCCGCCGGCCGCGGCATCCCTACACGATCGGGCTGCTGGCGGCCCGGCCCGATGCCGACCGCCGCGGCGGCGGACCGCTGGAGACGATCCCGGGCATGGTGCCGCCGCCGCAGGCGTTTCCCGACGGCTGCCGGTTTCATCCACGCTGCCGCCATGCCCGGCAGCCGCAGTGCGCCGCCGAGGTGCCGCCGCTCCGAGAGCTCAGCTCGGGCCATGTTGTCAGCTGCCACTTCGCCGAGGAGATCCGCCCGTGACCGCGCGGCAGCAGCAGGGCAACGATCGGGCCGGGGGACCAGACGAGGCAACGGTTGACCAACCGGATGCTCCGCTGGTCGCCGTCGAACGGCTCGAAACCCACTTCCCGATCCGCAAGGGCCTGCTGCGGCGGCAGGTCGGCACGGTCCGGGCAGTTGACGGCGTCAGCTTTGCGATTCCTCGGGGTCAGACGCTGGGCCTGGTCGGGGAAAGCGGTTGCGGCAAGACAACGGTCGGCCGCAGCCTGTTGCGGCTGGTCGAGCCGACCGACGGGACCATCCGGTTCGCCGGCCGGGAGATTCGGACGCAACGCCGGGGCGAACTGCGGGCGCTCCGTCGCCGGATGCAGATCGTGTTCCAGGATCCCTACGGATCGCTCAACCCGCGGATGAAAGTCAGGTCGATCCTCGAAGAGGGCCTGGTGATTCACGGCATGGGTGATCGGGCCACGAGGCTGGAACGGATGGCTGCGGCGGTCGAGCGGACCGGGCTGGCCGCCGCCGCCCTCGACCGCTATCCGCACGAGTTCTCCGGAGGGCAGCGGCAGCGGATCGCCATCGCCCGGGCGGTTGTGCTCGAGCCCGAGTTCCTCGTCCTCGATGAGCCCGTCTCGGCCCTCGACGTCTCGATCCAGGCCCAGGTGATCAACCTGCTGGCGGAACTGCGGCAGGAGCTTGGGCTGACCTACCTGTTTATCTCGCACGACCTCTCGGTGGTCGAGTATCTGGCTGATCAGGTGGCGGTGATGTATCTGGGGCGAATCGTCGAATCGGCCCCGGTTCTCCAGCTCTGCCGCCAGCCGCTGCATCCCTACACGCAGGCGCTGTTCTCGGCCGTGCCAAGCGTCGAGCCGAGCCGACGGCGGCGGCGGATCGTCCTGACCGGTGATGTCCCCAGTCCGTCCCGACCGCCTTGCGGCTGCCGTTTCCATCCCCGCTGCCCGCTGGCCGAAGCGGTCTGCCGCGAGGTCGATCCCCCCCAGGTCGACCTCGCGGGCCACCGCGTTCACTGCCATGTTGCCGGCCGGGAACTCGAGCGCAGCGGCAGCGATCCCGTCGCTGCCTCAGCCGCCATCCAGGCAGCGATCACCGCCGCGACCGCTGGGGCGAGCGGGCCATGTTCTGACGCCTGACGAAGTAGGTCTTGGGGTCGTCGATCACCCAGGGCGTGCTCCAGGTCTTGCCGTCATCCTGGCTGCAGACGTTGTAGAAGAAGGTCTTCACCCACTCGGTGCGGTAGCCGTAGGGATACTGCGAGGTGAGGTGGTCTTCCATCGACAAATCGTCGACGCCGGGGCTGGCGAAGTAGTGCACCATGCCGTCGGGCGAAAAGCTCATGCCGAGGGTCCACCAGCCGAGGCTGTCGGTGGTGATCGTCGGCCCCCGCATGCCGCGGCCCCGGCGGTCGCCCCGAATCCGCAGATAGGCCGAGTCTGGCTTGTCCTTGCCGTCGCCGGGGGCAAAGACAATGAACATGCCGGGCCAGTATTCCTCGACGCCAAACTCACCCCGGTCGGGATGGTTCTCGCCGGTGATGACCGCGTGAGTGGTGCAGCCGCAACGGAAACCGAAGGAGGCACCGGCCCGCCGTTCCCACTGGGCAAACGGCGGCAGGTAGACGCGAGTGACGACGCTTGGGCTGTCAGCCCGCGACAATCCCCGGCCGGCTGCCCGCGACATGTTGAAGATCAGGTCGTCCTGCATCATCCGGTAGGTCAGCTTGCCCGGGATCCCGGCCCGCATGGTGGCGATCAGCAGGCCATGGCTGCTGCCGGCGAGGCCGGGGGCAGGCAGCTCGATCCGCTTGACGACGTCGGGGGTGCCTCGTTTGGGGCCCTCGAACCAGAGGCCGTTGTTGCTCTTGCCCAGCGGGCTGCGGATTCGCTTGTCCTGCTCCTCCGAACTTTTGGGATGCCGGTGGTACCACTTCCAGTTTTCGGCTTCGAAGTCATCACTTCCGTTTTTGATGAGCACGCCGGTCCCCGGAACCAGCACTGGTGGCTTCGACGGTGCCGGCTTTTCGGCGGTTGCCTTCGCAGCCTCGCCGGCTTCGCCGGCAGGCTGCCCGGCGGCTGACGCGATTGTCGCCGGGGACTCGATCAGCAGGCCGCAGCAGGCGGCGAACAAACAGCAGCGGAACAGCGGGTGAAACATGGCGCGGCCCTTTTGAGTGATGGCTGACTTGATGGTTTCAACGGTTGTGCGGAGAGAATCGGTTCTATCAGCGAGTTCGATCGTCACGATCGGCAGTGGCATTGAGCCGGAACGGGACGGTCCGGCAGGCTTTGACCATGCCCGCCAGCTTGCCTGCTTGCCCCCGGCTGCCAGCCATCCCGATCGGGCTGGCGGCAGTGGCCAAAAATCGTCACAACTGCCGGCAAACTGGCGACCAGCAATCGACTGCAAA
>CAZIQV010000232.1:0-3517 GCA_964541275.1 uncultured Chitinophagaceae bacterium
AACCGCCACCTGCTCAGCCGGGTCTTCGGCTGGTTCTACCTCGCGATCAATCTTAGCGCACTGGCCAGCACGCTGCTGACTCCGATCCTGCTCGACCACGACAGTTTCACCGCCGTCTTCGGTCGACTCGCCGACCCGCTGGCCGCCGTCGGCATCCGACCGGGCCCCGCGCTCGCCTTCGGGGTGCCGGGCCTGTTGATGGCCCTGGCGACGCTCGTCTTCTGGCTCGGTCGGCACAGCTTCATTCATGTGCCGCCCCGGGGAGAGCGGTTTTTCCAAGAGGCTCTCAGCGGTGATGGGCGACGGGCCCTCGCCGGACTGCTGCCGATCTACGCCTGCGTCGCCGCGTTCTGGTGCCTCTTTGACCAGACCGCCAGCGCCTGGGTGCTGCAGGCAAAGTCCATGAACATGGAGCTTTTCGGCACCACCTGGCTGCCGAGCCAGCTGCAGGCGGTCAATCCGTTGTTCATCCTGCTCTTCGTGCCGCTGTTTTCCTACCTGGTCTATCCGGCGATCGACCGCATCTTCCCGCTCACCCCGCTACGCAAAATCGGCCTGGGCATGTTCTTGACCGTGCCCGCCTTCGGCCTCAGCGGGCTGATCCAACATTGGATCGACGGCGGGGCCGCCCCGTCGGTCGGCTGGCAGGTGCTCGCCTACGCGTTGCTGACCGCCGCCGAGGTGATGGTCAGCATCACCTGCCTCGAGTTCAGCTACACCCAATCTCCACCGAGCATCAAGTCGATCGTGATGAGTCTCTATCTGGCGAGCATCGCCCTGGGCAATGAATTCACCGCCGTCGTCAACGCCCTGATCAGCCGCCAGCCCCTCGACCGCTGGCTGGCCGGAGCCAACTACTACTGGTTTTTCACCGCCGTGATGCTGCTCGCCGCGATCGCCTTCATCGGTGTCGCGGTCAGGTATCGCGGCCGCAGTTTCCCCCCTCAGGTCAGCTGACCTTCGGAGCCTTTCCATGCCGCAGCCGTCCCCGACAGATGTGATGTTCCCAACAGCCCTGACCCGTCGACGTTTCGGCCTGCTCGCCACCGCCGGTCTCGCCGCCGGTGCGGTCCCGCTGCCGGCCGCAGAATCGGTCGGTGGCGAAGCCCCGCCGCTGTTTGGCATTTCGCTGGCCCAGTGGTCGCTGCACCGGGCATTGTTCGACGGCAAGATCGACAACCTCGACTTTCCCCGCGAGGCCCGGCGGACCTACGGAATTGAAGCGGTCGAGTACGTCAACAAATTTTTCATCGACAAGGCGAAGGACCTCGACTACCTCGCCGATCTGGCCCAGCGGGCGGCTGACGAGGGCGTGACCAGCCTGCTGATCATGTGCGACGGCCTGGGCAAGCTCGGCGACCCCGACGCGGCGGCCCGCACCAAGGCGATCGAAAACCACTTTCCCTGGGTCGAGGCGGCCAAACGGCTCGGCTGCCACTCGATCCGGGTCAACGCCGCCAGCGGCGGCAGCTTCGCCGAGCAGCAGAAGCTCGCCGCCGACGGGCTGTCTCGGCTGGCGGAGTATGCCGGCCAGCTCAAACTCAACGTGATCGTCGAAAACCACGGCGGGCTGTCGAGCAACGGCGGCTGGCTCGCCGGCGTCATGCGACTGGTCGACCGGGAAAACGTCGGCACCCTGCCCGACTTTGGCAACTTCCAAGACTACGACCGTTACCAGGGTGTGGAGGAACTGCTGCCCTTCGCCAAGGGTGTCAGCGCCAAAAGCCACGCCTTCGACGCCGCGGGGAATGAAACCCGGACCGACTACCGGCGGATGCTCAAACTCGTCGTCGCCGCCGGCTATCGGGGCAACGTCGGCATCGAATATGAAGGGAAGAACCTGGCGGAGCCCGAGGGCATCAAGGCGACGAAGACTCTGCTGGAACGGGTGCGGGCGGAACTTTCGACGTAGCTGTCGGCACCGCAGATAGATCGAGGTCGACGACGACAGGAAAGTGATCGGAGACCTCCAGCCCGCTCGCATGGCAGATGAAGGCCCGGCGGAGACCTACCGCGAGGCGGCGGTCGAGCAGGATGTGGTCGATCAGCGTGAAGACATCCTCGGGATCGGCCGCGCCGTTCTCGTTGTAGTCCCAGTGGGACGAGTAGCGGTCGGCCACCCGGGGAATCCGCGCTGCCGCGTTGATGAGTTCCTCGCCCGGCGTCGCCGGGTCGATGTCCCGCAGGTTCCGCAGGACGGCCGTGCCAGTTTTCCGCTCGGCGTCGGCCATCGGGATGTCGGGGTCATAATCGTTGATGTCACCGAGCACGATCGGCAGGTAGCCCCGGGGCAGCAATTCTCGGCAGACAATCCGCCGGACGATTGCGACCTCGGCGGTTCGCTGGGCGTTGGCCGCCGGGTCGCTGGGATTGCTCTTGAGGTGCAGCCCGACGAGGCCGAGTCGATGTCCGGCAACCGTGAAGCAGCAGACCGCATGCCGCTTCAGGACGGCGATCTCCTCGCGGTTGCTGCCGTCGTCCTGGGGCTCGGTGTACCGCTCGGCGTTCCAGGGAACTTCCGCCTCGCCGTCGAGCACCGCCGACCGCCGCGGGGTCTTCTCCGGAGCAAACAGCCGCACCGTCTCGCCGTCGATGCTGTCAGCCGGCAGCCGAGCGAGAAAGGCGACGTCAAAGCCGGTGAACCGATCCCTGCCGTCGACATGATGACCGCGGAAATCACCCAGTCCCTTGTCGCGGAGGATCGTCGCCAGAGCGGCGACCGTTTCGGCCGAGGCGACCTCCGAGAGCACGAGGATGTCGGGATCGACGGCCTCGATCACCGCCGCGACGAGTTCAATACGGCGGCGGCGGCCGGGCTCGAAGCGTTCGCGGGCGAATCGGCTCCGCTCGCCCGGCACCGCCAAGGCCTCGGTGTTGAAGCAGGCAATCCGCAGTCGCGTTTTTGGCGGCCGCGAATCTTCATTCGGCGGCGGGGCGGCCGCGCAGCCGGCTGCCGCCCACCGGAGGAGCAGCGTCGCGAAAACCACAAGCAGCGTCAGGCCGGCGCGTTGACGATTTGCCGCGATCATCAGTATCGTCCTCCGAAGAAAGGTGCTGAATCCGGCGGCCCCAGTCGCCGCTCCGCTCGATGCCCTGCCACCATCCGCTGCGCTCGCAGCATAGAGAAAGCCGGCTCGCCCATGCCAACTGCCCCCGCCTCGTCTGCCGTCGAACCAACACCTCCCGCCGACCGTCCGCGGCGGAAATCGGCGGCTCGGAGGGGCCGGGGCGACCGGCTCGCCAGCCTGCTGCGAGTGGGCGAAACCGCCGTCGGCAACGGTCTTTTCGCCCGCCGGCGGCTCAAGGCCGACCTCGTCATCAGTGAAATCGCCGGCGTTGTGATGGACGACTATCCCGACGACCCGAGCTATTGCATGGCCCTGCCAAGCGGCCGGCTGCTTGAACCGGCCGCCCCGCTGCGGTTTCTTAATCACAGTTGCGATCCCAACTGCGAACTCTTCTATTGGGAGGACGAGGAGACGAACCAGCAGGAAGACCGCCTGTGGCTGCAGACCAT
>CAZIQV010000233.1:0-3502 GCA_964541275.1 uncultured Chitinophagaceae bacterium
GGCCGCTCGAGGGGGGCATGGTCGACGACTACGTCGCCGTGAAGCATGGCCGGCAACAGGCGGAGTACCCCCATCCGGTGATGAAGGAACTGCTGGAGGAGACCCACGGCGTGATGGTCTACCAGGAGCAGGTGATGCGGATCCTCGAGCGGCTCGGCGGCATCGAACTGTCGAAGGCCTACACCTGCATCAAGGCGATCAGCAAGAAAAAGCACGAAATCATCGCCGCCTTCCGCGAGCAGTTCATCGCGGGGGCCCAGGCGAAGGGGCTGGGCAAGTCGGAAGCGGCCAGCCTCTTCGGCCTGATCGAGAAGTTCGCCGGCTACGGCTTCAACAAGAGCCACTCGACGGCCTACGCCCTGATCGCCTGGCAGACCGCCTATCTGAAGACGCACTACCCGACCGAATTCATGGCGGCCTTGCTGACCGGCGACATTCCGGGGCGGAACTTTAAAAAGAAGGATGCGGTTGTCGAACACATCGAGGACTGTCGGCGGATGGGCATTGCCGTGGCGCCGCCGGACGTCAACGCCTCGGATGTCGAATTCACCCCCCGGGAGGGCACGATTCTCTTCGGGCTCTCGGCGATCAAGGGCTGCGGCCGCCAGGCGGCCGAGGCGATCGCGGCGGAACGGCAGGCCAGGGGCCCCTTTCGCGATCTGTTCGACCTCTGCGGCCGGGTCGATGGGTCTGTCGTCAACAAGACGGCGCTGGAAAATCTCACCAAGGCCGGCGGGCTTGACAGTCTGCTGCCGCCGGCAGGGCACCGGGCGGCGTTGCTGGCCGGCATCGAACGGGCGGTCGCTGCGGGCGCGGCGCGGCTCGCCGACCGCAAGAGCGGCCAGAAGAATCTCTTTGCTGCCTTCGAAGAGGCCGAACCGGCCGCCGAGGAGCCGGTTGCCACGCTGCCCGACGTGCCGCCGCTGACTGACATGGAGATGCGGTCGTTCGAAAAAGAGGTGCTCGGGTACTACGTTCACAGCCATCCGCTGGCGGAATACCGGTCGATTCTGCAGGCCGTCTGCACCCACGGCTCGGCCGAGGTCGGCCATGCCGAGCCCCGCAGCGAGGTGGTGATGGGCGGGCTTGTCGGCGCGGTCAAGCTTTCCAATACAAAGCAGCCGCGACCCGGGTCGACCTTCACCCGCTACGGCATGTTCGACCTTGAAGACATGGACGGCCTCGTCCGCAGCATCTGCTGGCCGGAGGAGTATGCCCGGGTCGGTGAACGGCTCACCCCCGACGCGGTTGTGGTCGTTGCCGGCACGGTCGATCGCCGGGCCGGCAGCGAAGAGACCAACCTCATCATCAATGAAATCGTGCCGATCGCCGATGTCTGGAGTCGGCCTGTCCGGTCGGTGCATCTCAAGATTCTCGAGGAAGCCCACGACCGGGAGACCCTCGACCGGCTGCGGGATCTCCTCGCCCGGCACGCCGGGGAGACGCCGGTCAGGCTGATCATTGAACTGGCGGACGGCCGCCGGGCCCTGTTGGAAATCGACGGGGTTCGGGTCGGCTGGTCCCAGCAACTGCTCGCCGAGCTTGAGGCGCTGCTCGGTGGGGGAGCGGTCCGGGCACAAGCGGCGATCGCCGGCGGCCGCCGCGAGGAGCGGCAGCCGCGGGGGCGGCGGGCGAATTTTCAGCCTGCCTAAGCGACGGAGAAAAGCGGCGGAGAGTCCGTTTTAAGGTCGGAAAGTCGCATTGCCCCGGGTTCTGGAGCGAACTACCCTCCCCCTAGGCTGTCTCATTGACGGGTCGCCGCAAATCGCGGGCTGGTTGCCGCCACCGGTGCCCGTCCAGCTCGGAAAATTCGCTTCCGTTGGAGAGGACTTTCGATGTTTGTTGTCGACAGGCACTCGCGGCTGAGCCCATCGGTCCCGAAAAAAAACCGCCTCGGGGCGATTCTTCTCGCCGTTGCCGTCGTTGCTCCCGCCGCGGTCTTCGGCCAGCAGCAGGGCCAGCAGGGCCAGCAGAACCAGCAGGGGCAGCAGGGGCAGCAGGGGCAGCAGAACCAACAGGGACAACAAAACCAGCAGGGTGCCGGGGGCAATCAAACCGGAAACCAGGCGGGCGGTGCGGGCGTCGTCGTCGACGCCAACGGCGTCCTCCGGGTGCTGGCGATGCAGGACACCGGCCTCGATCGGATGCGCCGCAAACTGGCGGCTCGGCAGTTGCCCGGCGATCTCCGCAAGCCGTCAAAACTCCGCAAGGTCGCCCTCGGCCGGTTGGAAGCGGCCGTCACGGCGGCCATCGAAGCGGGCCAGCCCGTGCCCGAGGTGATGAAGAATCTCGCCGGCCTGACGCGGATTCAATATGTGTTTATCTACCCGGCCACCGCCGATCAGCCCGGTGACATCGTACTCGCCGGGCCCGCCGAACCCTGGGTGAACGACGCCTTCGGCCGCCCGATCGGCGTCGACTCGGCGACGCCGCTGGTGCAATTGGAAGACCTCGCCGCCGTGCTTCGGGCCTTTCCTCCGGGACAGCCGGCCGACCGGCTCGTCGGCTGTTCAATCGATCCGACGCAGGAGGGCCTGGCCCAGCTTCACGCCTTCCTCTCTCAGGTTGGCCTGGTCAACCCGCGCGGCAACATGCTGGAGATCATCAACGGCATGCGGGAGGCCCTCGGCCCCCAAAAGGTCACCATCGACGGCATCTCTCCGCGAACCCACTATGCCCAGGTTCTCGTCGAGGCCGACTACCGGATGAAACTGATCGGGATCGGGCTGGAAAGGCCGCCGGTCCGGATGAGCACCTGGATCGATCTGACGTCGCCGGGGAGCGTGGCGGCGAACGCTTTGCAAAGGTGGTATTTCACCCCGGATTATGAATGTCTCCGCGTGACCGAAGACAATCTCGGACTCGAACTCGTCGGTGCGGGCGTCAAGCTGCTTGGGGCTGACGAAATGGTGATGCCGGACGGCAGCCGCAAGAGCACCCAGCGGTCGAGTCGCGCCAGCAAGCTGTTCACCCAGGCATTCACGCTGAAGTATCCGCAGATCGCCAGTCGCCATCCGGTGTATGCCCAGTTGCAGACCCTCATCGACCTGGCGATCGTGGCGGCGTTCCTGCAAGAGCACGACGCCTACGGCCGAGCTGGCTGGACTGCGGCGGGGCTCTGCGACGAGTCCAGCTATGCAATTGAACGATTCACCCCACCGCAGCAAATCGACTGTGCCGTCAACGCGGTTCGAAAGGGAAGTCGGCTGCTGACCCCGATCGGTGGTGGCGTGGTGATGACCCCGCGGCGGGCGCTCGACCCGGTTAACCTCAGCTTCGACGAGGAAGGCAGGATCGACGCCACCCGCGATGCGATTGAGCTCCCGGCCGACCGGTGGTGGTGGGAGTAGCTTCACGGAAAACACCGGCATCGTGCCGGCTTTTCCTTGGGCGGAAGCAGGCGAAGCCAGAGGTTCGCCAGCTTCCGCTGGTGCTCATTGGCGGCGTCCTGCCGCCGGGTGGCAGTCGGGCTGGTTTCACGGAAAACGCCGGCATCGTGCCG
>CAZIQV010000234.1:0-3496 GCA_964541275.1 uncultured Chitinophagaceae bacterium
CGCGGCTTTCGACGGCCACGTTGTAGGCGAGTTTGGCGAACTGCGGCTCAAAGGTCCCGGCACAGCGGTCGACCAGCAGGTCAAACGAAGCCCCGGCCGCCTCGAACTGCCAGCCCTCGTTCTCCAGCCGGCAGACTTCGGCCAGCACCCGATCGAGCAGGGCCCGGTCGTTCTTCACGTCGGGCCGGGTGACCAGCGCGGCGATGTTCGATCGACCGGAGAGTTCACTGACGAGAATCCGCCGCGAGTTGCCGACCGCTTCCGGCGGGATGTGCTCATACGACTCGGTCGCCTTGGCGACAGCGTGAACATGCATGCCGCCCTTGTGCGCGAAGGCGCTGGCACCAACGAAGGGCTGGCCTGGACGGTACGACATGTTGGCCGTCTCATAGACGAACCGCGAGAGTTCAGTCAGGTGGGCCACGCCGCTCGAGCCGCCGGCCGCTTCGGCAAGCACGTTGTAGCTGGTGAGTTTCAGCGCCAGGTTGGCGGCGACCGAAATCAGGTCGGCGTTGCCGCACCGCTCGCCGATGCCGTTGATCGTGCCCTGCACCTGCACGGCACCGGCAGAGATGGCGGCCAGCGAGTTGGCGACGGCAAGGTCGCAGTCGTTGTGGCAGTGGATCGCCAGGGGCACCGTCACGGCGGTGGCCACCGCCCGCAGGATTGCGTCGATCTCTCCCGGGAGGGTGCCGCCGTTGGTGTCACAGAGCACCAGTCGCGTCGCTCCCGCCGCGGCCGCAGCGTTGAGCGTCTGCAGGGAATAGTCGGCGTCGAGTTTCCAGCCATCGAAGAAATGCTCGGCATCGTAAAAGACCTCGCGCTCCTGGCTGCTGAGATACCCGACCGTGTCGGCGATCATCTCCAGGTTTTCCTCGCGGGTCACCCCCAGCACCGTCTCGACGTGAAAGGCCGAGGTCTTGCCGACGATTGTGACAATCGGCGTCTCGGCCGCGAGCAATGCCTTCATGCCGGGGTCGGCTGCCGCTTGCATGCTCCGCCGGCGGGTCATGCCGAAGGCGCAGAGCCGGGCCTGCCGGAGGCCGAGATCGCGGCCGCGGGCAAAGAACTGGGCATCCTTGGGATTGGAGAGCGGATAGCCCCCCTCGATGAAGTCGACGCCCGCCTCGTCGAGCCGTCGCGCGATGGCCAGTTTGTCTTCGAGGGAAAAGTTCACGCCCTCGCCTTGTGAGCCATCCCGCAGCGTCGTGTCGTAGATCTCGATCGTGCGCATGAAAGGCTGGGGGGTCTCTGGGGCAGGGGAGCGGAACTGCCTGGGCGACGGTGGATAACGTTTACCGCCGCTTGGATGCGGCCAGCAGCAACGCCCAAGTGGTCAACAATGCCCGCGGATGGCCTTTTCCACCATGGGTCAGGATACCCGCTCATTTCCGCATCCGGTAGCGGTGGGGCGGATCGCGGCCGCTCAGAGGTACTTCACCGCCAGCACTCCGGCGAACACCAGCACCGCTCCGAGCAGCCGGCCCGGCGTGATCGACTGCTGCGGCAGGTCCATCAGGCCAAAGTGGTCCAGCAGCAGCGAAAAGACCAACTGGCCCGCCACGACCGCGGCGATGAAGGCGGCGGCCCCGAGTCGGGGCACAAGCGCCGCACCAGAAAGCACGAAGAGTGCCCCGAGCGGTCCGCCGACCCAGTTCCACCAGGGAGTGCCCCGAACCGCCGCCGCCGTCGGCCACGGCGGCCGCAGCAGCAGCATGAATGCCGCCGCGCTGAGCACCGTCCCGATGATCGAGAACAACGCGGCATACCGGGCGTCGTTCAACGCCGATCGCAACGAACTGTTCGCCGCCGCCTGCACGGCGATGCAGCCGCCAGCCAGCGTCGCCAGCACGATCCAGAATGTTTGCATCATCGTCCTCCGGCGAATGACCGCCCGCGAGCTGTTGCCACGGCCTGATCCGCCCCAAGCGATTGGGAGAGTCACGGCTGCTGTCGCTGGCAGCCGAACAGTGTCCCAGCGGTCGCTCGCGGTGCCAACTGGGCCGGTTCGGCCTCAAGGTTTGAGCACAGCAATGAAAAACTCGTCAATGATGGCGTTGGCTTCGGGGGTCGGCGCATGCCCCGGCCGGTTGTGCATGGCGACGGCCCGCTCGACGCCGAGCAGTCGATTGATGCCGCGCGTGTGGTTGAGCGGCTGCCACCGCGTGGGAGGGTCTTCACTGCCTCCCGACACCAGAAACGGCCGCGGCGGCATCAGGGCGTGCAGTTCATGGAGGTCGCGGCCCTGGTCAAGGAGTCTGGGGTAGAGCCCGCGGGCCGGGTTCGCAGCCGTCGGCAACCCCCGCCGCCGCCAGGGCCGCGGATGCCAGCCGAGATACCAGGGCTCCCAATAGTTCACACTGGGCCGGCTGTCGAAGACGATGCCGGGGTCGGACCAGACCCCGCAGGCGAACCGGTCGTAGAGACAGCTGGCGAACATCGCCCACTTGCCGCCGAACGAATGCCCCACGACGCCAACCCGCTCTGGGTCGACCTCTGGCCGCGCCGCCAGCACGTGGTACGCATTGGCGGCCGCGTAGGCGAGCATTGACAGCGGCTGCACCTCAGCGTTGTCGATCGACGGCCAGAAGAGGGCATAGGTTTTCGCCGCGGTGGCTGCGGTCGTCCCGATCGAGAGGGTCACGAAGCCCCGCCGGGCCAGCCGCAGGGCAAAGTCGCGATGCGGCTTGCCCAGTCCGATCGCTGTCTCGGGCTCGTAATAGACAACCAGCACGGCCGGCCGACGGCCCGTCCCCGGCGGCAGCAGCAGATAGCCCGTCGTCCGCTCCTGCGGGGTCCAGCGAAACCGGACCGTGTGCTGAACCAATTCACCGCGGGTCGCGGTCGCGACGACCTCAACCTCGGGCTGGGTGATCACCGCAGGCCACTCGCCGAGCAACTCCTGCCACTGCAGGCGGATCTCCTCCCGTCGCTGCGGCCAGTCGGTGGCATGCCGAACCCGCCGTCCGTCATTGAAAACCAGCGGCGATCGATAGTCGCCGTAGTCTTCGCGAAATTGCTCGGGCGGCTCGAAGCAATCGGCGAGTTCCTGCTGGGCCGTCGCGGTGCCGGACAACACCGCGAGTCCGAGCAGCAGCATGAGCCAGACTGCCGGAACTCCGAAAAAGGGTTTCATGCCAGCTGTATTCGGCACCGAGCATTGCCTCGTTTTGAGGTGGCTGAAGATCGGTTGAAGGCCCGGTCTTCACATGAGAACACCGTTAACCGGATATGCCGCCATGCGGCGTCTGATTGTACGCTTCCCCGGGCAGCAACGAGAGCATCTCCGCTTCCAGGCACGGCGCGGGTTCCCACCTGCTTCGAAGCCCGGACCGCAAGCTGAGGGAAACCGCGTTTTGACACCTAGGACCGCATTCCCTCGGCACCGGCTCGGGCTCTCCAGAATGCACCGCCGCCAAAGCAACCGGCAAACTGCCGGCAAAGAAACTGCCAGGCTTGAACCGGCGGCCACCCGCATTCCCTCAGCTCGCGCTTC
>CAZIQV010000235.1:0-3486 GCA_964541275.1 uncultured Chitinophagaceae bacterium
TCCGGTATCACCCGCAGGTCGATCTCGACGAAGTCCGGGCCCTCGCCTCGCTGATGACCTGGAAGACGGCGGTGGTCAACATCCCCTACGGCGGAGCGAAGGGGGGGGTCGCCGTCGACCCGGCAACGCTTTCCCCGCGAGAGCTTGAGCGGGTCACCCGCCGCTTTGTCGACAACCTGCACGACCTGATCGGCCCCGACGTCGACATCCCGGCCCCCGACATGGGAACCACCGCCGAGGTCATGGCGTGGATCATGAACCAGTACGACAAGTTCCATGGCTTCTCGCCGGCCTGCGTCACCGGCAAGCCGGTGGAGTATCACGGTATTCCCGGCCGGGAAGAAGCGACCGGCCGGGGTGTCGGGCTGCTGACGGTCAAACTGCTCAGCCGACTCGGCCGCCGCGTTCCCGGGGCGAGAATCGCGATTCAGGGGTTCGGCAACGTCGGCACCCACACGGCGAAGTTTCTCCGCGACGCGGAGTGCCGGGTGGTCGCAGTCAGTGACGCCACCGCCGCCTTCCACCGGGCCGACGGTCTCGATGTGCTGGAGATGATCCGCCATGTCCACGCCCACGGGGGCAAACTTGCCGGCTATCCCGGCGGCGACACGATCAGCAATGCCGAGCTGCTAGCCTGCGACTGCGACGTGCTGATCCCGGCCGCCCTCGGCGGTGTCCTGACGGCCGAAAACGCCGCCGCCGTCCGGGCACCGATCATCATCGAGGCCGCCAATGCTCCGACCGACCCGGCTGCAGACACCTTCTTTGACGAGGCGGGCGTTACCGTTCTTCCCGACATTCTCTGCAACGCCGGCGGGGTTACCGCCAGCTGGTTCGAGTGGGTGCAGAACCGTCAGCACTACCAGTGGGGCGTCAACCGCGTGCGGCAAGAGCTCGATCGGATTCTCGGCGAAGCCTTCGAACAGGTCTGGCAGCTCGCCTCGTCTCGGAAGGTTTCGCTGCGGACCGCCGCCTTCATGCTCGGGGTGGGCCGGGTCGGCCGCGCCACGCTGCTGGGAGGAATCGAATGAAGCCAGATCCGGACCAGCTTGAACTGCTACGCGGCATGCCGCTGTTCAGCGGCTTCAACGCAACCGACCTGTCGCAGATCATCGACATTGCCACGGTGATCGAATATCCGCCGGAGCGATTGATTCTCGAACAGGGAGCAACGAGTCGGGACCTCTGGATTTTGCTCGAAGGCCGCTGCGAAGTTGACCGGCGGGCCAACCCGCGAGAGGTCGGATCAAAGCGGGTCTCGTTGGCCCACCTTGAACCGCCGGCCCATTTCGGCGACATGTCGTTTTTCAGTCCATCGCCGCATTCGGCCGACGTGCGAAGCCAGACCGCCGTCAAACTGCTGCGGCTTAGGTACACCGACTACAGCGACCTGATCGGAGATGGCGTCCTCGCAGCCTACAAGCTCGCTTTCAACGTGACCGAGACGCTTGTCCGCCGACTCCGCCGCATGGACGACTGGGTTGCGGAGCTTGCCGCAACCAGCCAGGAACCCGGCGCCCCGACCCGGCCAGAGTGGCAGAGCTTCCGCGAAAAGCTCTTCGATCGCTGGACAGTCATCTGAGGGCCGGGCGGCTTTGGTTGGCCATTCAGACGTCGTCAGGAAGCCGCCAGGGACACGAACAGTTCAGCCCGAAAAACAATGCCGCACCGAAGAATCTGGCTGCGATTGTCGTTCCCCCGCCACATCGGCGTGGGATGACTCGTTCGCGGTCTGCGTGCCTTCGTGGTCAAAATTTCACCGGCATCCGCAACGCCGGACCACCTCCCGCGGTCAGTGCGGCTCAGGCCGGTACCAGCTGCCGCGGAGCCAGTCGGCGATGAGGCCGATCTGGTCTTCGGTGAGCGTCGGGGGGCCGCCATCGCTGCCGACACCGAAGCTGGGCATGCGGTCGTTGTCCTCAGGATAGAACCGCTGGTGGGTCGGATCGGTGATGATGCCGACCAGCCACTCGCGTGAGCCCCAGCCGTTGAGGTCGGGGGCGTAGCCGAGTTCGGTCTCGTTGTCGGCATAGGCGTGGCAGCTGCCGCAGCGATCGGTGTCGGCCATCAGCCCGCGGCCCTTGGCCACCAAATCGGCCGAAGCTCCGCCAGTCGGCAGCTCGGCCTCGGCGGCGAGCGCCACAATCACCGCCTCAACCTCGTCGGGCTTCCAGAGGTCCGGATCACTCAGCTCATCGGTCACAAACGACACCATATCGCCATCGCTGTGAGCGGTGTTGCCGAAGTAGGCCGGTCCGGCCACCTGCTTCGGGTCGAGCAGCCCGCGGGCCCAGAGCAGCCCGCCGAACTCGAACAGATTGGCAGCCGACGCCTCGGCAAACGTCGCCGCAGCCTCCGGGGCGGCCGGATCGAGGTGGGCATGGCAGCTGGCACAGTGCTGGGCGAACAGCAATGGCCCCTGCGACAGCGGATCGCTGCGGACCAGCGACAACGCTCCGGCCGGCGGAATCTTTTCCGGTCGGCCGGCCAGTTCGACTGCCCGCTCGGCATCAGCCTTGGCCTGCTTCACGGCGGCGAGGAAGGCCTCTGACTTGCGGATCGCTTCGTACTCGTGCCGTCGCTTCTCAAACTCGGCCAGTTTGGTCTCGTCGTCACCCAGTGCGGCGGCGAGCTTCTGCGGATCACCAGCGGTTTTTTTCAGCAATTCTTCAACGTCGGCGTAGGCCGTCTTATCGGTCCAGACTGCCCGGTAATCCTCGTGCAGAGCCATCGCTGTCAGCAGGCCGGCGCCGGCGAGAATGGCAACCGTGAAAGCCACGTTGAAACGATGGCCGAGATTCCAGCGGCCGATGATCGGCATCAAAAACATCAGTCCCAGCGTCAGGCCCGGCACCACGATCGCACCCAAAAACTCGCCCGACGCGCCCCAGCCTTCAAACACCTTGAGAAACTGGAACAGAAACAGGAAGTACCACTCGGGCCGAGCAGCGGCATAAGGCTGCGAAGGATCGGCCGGGGCGCCGAGTTCGGCGCCCAGATGGCCGGTGACGATCGACTCGCCGGCGAGCATGGCCCGCAGGGCCGGCATCAGAATGACGCCCAGCACGACCGCCATCACGGCGAGCATTGCCACGGCATCTTTGAGCACCTGGTCGGGCCAGAACATCGCGTCAGGCTTGGTAATCGGCTGCTTGGCATGCAGGCCGTGCTTGCGAAACAGCGTCAGGTGCAGGACCAGAAAGCCGACAAGCGTGGCCGGGAGAAAACCGGCGTGGAGGGCAAAGAACCGCGTCAGCGTGTGGTGGCCATAGTCAGGGCCGCCCACGACCAACTGCTGCAGCGACGGGCCGACCAGGGGCACCAGGCCGGCGAGGTTGGTGGCCACCCGGGTGGCCCAGTAACCCTTCTGATCCCAGGGCAGCAGGTAGCCGGTCAGGGCCATGCCCAGCACCAATTGCATCAGAATCAGTCCCAGCCAGAAGTTCACTTCCCGCGGGGCCCGGTAGGCGCCGTCGATCACCACCT
>CAZIQV010000236.1:0-3438 GCA_964541275.1 uncultured Chitinophagaceae bacterium
CCGCCGGAGAGGCCGCAGATCACCCGATCGGAGCCGACCCGGCTGCGAAGCGAGTCGATCATCGAGGCGGCGAAGTCGTCGAGCCGCCACGAGCCGGAGCAGCTGCAGGCGGCCTTGAGGAAGTTGGCCAGGATCGTGCCGCCGGCCGGCGTGTGGGTGACCTCGGGGTGGAACTGGAGGCCGAAGACAGGCAGCGACCGGTGCCGGACCGCCGCCAGCGGGCAGGTGGCGGTCCGGGCCAGCGGACGGAAGTCGCTCGAGACCGCGTCGACCTGATCGCCGTGGCTCATCCAGACCTCGGTGTGGTCGGGGACGTTGGCGAAGAGGAGATCGTGGTCGAGCACCTCGCAGGCGGCCCGGCCATACTCGCGGGCCGTCGCCCGGGCCACCTGGCCGCCGAGGGCTTCGCAGGCCAGCTGCATCCCGTAGCAGATGCCGAGCACCGGAACTCCCAGCGTGAAGAGGTCGGGATCGCACTTCGGGGCGGCCGCCTCGTAGACGCTTGAAGGACCGCCCGAGAGGATGATGCCGCGGGGCCGGAGTTCGCGAATCCGGGCGGCGTCGATGTCGTGGCGAACGATCTCGCAGTAGACGTGCTGTTCGCGGATGCGGCGGGCGATCAGCTGGGCGTACTGCGAGCCGAAGTCGAGCACGATCACCCGCTCGTGCTGCTGGGGGCTGGGGGCGGCGCTGGCCGCTGCTGCGGCCGAAGCGGTGACGGAGCCTGCGGTCATGGCGGAGAGTGAGGAGGCGGGACGGGAAAAACCGCTCAGTATACGCCCCGCCGGCTCGGTCCACAGTGGGCCGACATCGAACTGCTATAGTGGGCCCGCCATGCTCGTGCTGCTCACCAACGACGACGGAATCTTCGCGCCCGGCCTCGCCGCCATGGAACGGGCCCTCCGGCAGTTTGCCGACGTCTGCGTGGTGGCGCCCTCGACCGAGCAGAGCGGCGTCGGCCATGCGATCACCTTTCTCACGCCGCTGACGGCCAAGGAGGTCTTCGAGGGTGACCGGCGGCGGGGCTGGGCGGTCGACGGCAGCCCGGCTGATGCGGTCAAACTCGGCATCGCCGAATTCTGCCCGCGGCGGCCAGACCTCGTCATCAGCGGCATCAACAGCGGCCTCAATGCCGGCATCAACGTGCTCTATTCCGGCACGGTGGCCGCCGCGATCGAAGGGGCCTTTTTCGGGATCACGAGCATCGCGGTGTCGCTGGAGTGGGACGAGCACTTCGAATTCGACCGGGCGGCCCGGATTGCTGCGGCGATCATCGAAACGCTGCTGGCCCGCGAACCCCCGGCGGGCAGCCTGTTCAACATCAACATCCCGACCGCAGCCCTGCGGGGCAGCCCCACGGTTCGCGTCGTGCCGATGAGCGTCGCCCGCTACGGCGAGGCCTTTGAGCGGCGGGTCGACCCCCGGGGCCGAAACTACTACTGGGCGAGCAACGATCCGCCGCCGCCCCCCTCCGCGATTGAGAGCGACATCACCGCCCTGCGAGCGGGGGCGATCACGATCACGCCGCTCGACTACGACCTGACGCACCGGGCGAGTATCGACCAGTTGGCCGATGAGGACTGGGCGGGGGCGGTAGGCCGGGTAGCTGACTGACGTTGGTTGGTGAGCTGAGTTGCGATCGACGTTCTGCGGTTGTCAGCAGCCGAGAGTGCTGTGTTACTTGCCGGAGGGTGAAGGCTTCTTGGCTGGGGCCGTTGAGCTTGGCGCTGATTCTTCAGCCGCAGCCGGTTTCTCTTCGGCGTAAAGTCCCCACCTGCCGCTCTTCATCGATTTGAGGGTTTCGTTGGTAGCGATTGAGAGCAAAAACACAATCACCAGTCCGACGCCGATCCACATCCAGGTTCGCACGGAAAGCCGGAGAAATGTCGTGTCCCACCATTCTGCGATCGTGATGTCTTCAACAGCCGGTGCCGATGCGGCCCCCTGCTCCCCGGCGGCTGGCTGCGATCCGCCGCGGGTTTGGGTCATGCCCAGAAAGTCGTCATCGTCGTCGTCATCGTCAGCCGCTGCTCCAGGCCGGCTGGCAGCAGCGGTGCCCGCCCCGCCGCCATAGAGAAAGTCGTCGTCATCGTCGTCGTCCACCGCCGCACCGGCGGCAGGCCGGGGCGAGGCCTTGCCTGACGCAGCGGAGCCGGCGAGAAAGTCGTCGTCCTCGTCGTCCTCCTCGTCGTCCTCTTCTTCGTCCTCGATAGCAGGTGGCCGAGCCGACCGCGACGGCTGCCGGTCGGCAGGCGGCGGCTTGTCCTCGACCGGTTCGTCGAGCAGCACGGTCTCGAGGGGTTCGGCATCGTCATCGTCGATCGGCCGGGCAACGGCCGGCTTGGCAGCGGGTCCAGGCGTCCGCCGCGCCGCGTCGCGGTCCCCCGGTTCCCGGCGACCGGTCGTCTCGCCGCCGCTTGACGACGACGAAGCGGGCCGGCGTCGGCCGGACTGCAGCAGCGATGTCCCGCCCGCCGCTGAATCGCCGGGCCGCCGTCGCAGCGAGCCGGCCGGCCGCGGGCCTTCGCCGGCGTGTTGTTCGAGCCAGGCAGCAATCGCTTCGGCCACTTCGCCGGCCGACTGGGGGCGGGCGTCGGGATGCTTCTCCAGCATCCGAAAGTAAAGATCGACAATCGCCGAATCGAGGTCAGGCGGCGGCACCTCCAACTCGTCGATCGGGTTGGGGGCCGGCTCGTTCCAATGCGCCTTGATCCGCTCGACGACGCTGCCCTTGGCAAAGGGCGCCCGGCCGACAAGCAGGTAGTAGAGGGTGCAGCCGAGCGAGTAGATGTCCGAGCGGGGGTCGGCCGCATGGCTGTTCCGCGACTGCTCCGGGCTCAGATAGTCGGCGGTCCCGAGGACTTTTTCGTCATGTTGTTTTGTCAGCCCCCCTTCCTCGTCGTCGTCCGTGTCGCTGCCGAGGGCGAGTCCGAGGTCGAGGATTTTGATCGTGCCCCGGGTATCAAGAATCAGATTGGCCGGCTTGATGTCGCGGTGAACCAGCCCTTCTTCATGGGCATGCTGCAGCCCCAGGGCCGCCTGCCGAATGTAGTCGACCGCCTCCCGAACCGGCAGGACGCCCCCCTCTTTCACCTTTTTCTGAAGATCGATGCCTTCAATGTAGTCGAGGACGATGTACCAGATGTCACCGGAGTGGTCGAAGTTGGTCGCCCGGGCGATGTTGGGATGATTCAGCCGAAACGACGCCTGGGCCTCTCGCTTGAATCGTTCGAGGTACGACTTCTCGTCGACCCGCTTGATCGGCAGGATCTTGAGTGCCACCGGCATTTTCACCCCGGTGTGTTCGGCGAGGTAGACGCTGCTCATCCCGCCCTTGCCAAGTTCCTGCTGCAGCTTGTACTGGCCGAGAAAATAGCCGCGGTGCTTGCCCTTGCGGAGTTGACGAATCTGCCAGTCAGTCAGCAGCCCGGCCTTCTT
>CAZIQV010000237.1:0-3399 GCA_964541275.1 uncultured Chitinophagaceae bacterium
CAAAGCCGGTCTCGACATAGCCGGGGCAGATCTCGCCGATGCGAATCGGATCGCCCGCCTCGCGGAGTTCCAGCCGTAGGCTCTCAGTCAGCGCCCGGACCGCGTGCTTGGTCGCCCCGTAAAGCCCCGCCCCGGCCGGCACCCGCTGTCCCGCCATCGACCCGATATGGATGATCTGGCCGGCCACGCCCCGATTCCGCATGTCGGCCACCGCCTCGCGGGTACAGATGCAGAGGCCGAGGATGTTGACCTCGAGCATCTCCCGCCACTCCTCGACCCGGCCCGCGGCCAGCGGGGCGGCGTGTCCGAGGCCGGCGTTGTTGATCAGCACGTCGACGCCGCCGAACCGGTCGCGGGCCGCGGCGAAAGCCGCCTGTACCGCAGCCTCGTCGCGAACGTCGCAGTCGACGGCCAGGGTGCTGTCCCCGTTCCAATCGGCTGCGGCGAGTATCTCGGCTACCCGGTCTCCGCGGCGGGCGCAACCAACCACCCGCATGCCGGCCCCGAGCAACCGTTTGGCGATCGCCTCCCCAATTCCGCTGCTGGCCCCGGTGACCAGCGCTGTTCGCCCCACGAGTTGCTGCATCCCGTGCAGTTCCGCCGCCTGCGTCATCGTCGTCGCTTCCTGCATCTGTTTTTCCGGCCCGTCCGCTCCCCCACAGTTTACGGCAGGCCGATGATTCCGGAACCACTACACTGAACCAGCGAAGGATTGAACGACCGCCCCGGGCCCGTCTATGGAAACCAGCGAACAGTCACCGACATCCGACGGCACAATTCTTGTCACCGGCTCGACCGGCTACGTCGGCGGTCGGCTGGTGCCGGCCTTGCTCGAAGCCGGCTACCGGGTTCGCTGCCTGGTGCGGGAGCCGCGAAAACTCGACGCCCGCCCCTGGCGGCACCATCCCTGCCTCGACGTTGTCGCCGGCGATCTGGCCGATGCCGAGGCGGTCGCCGCGACGCTTTCCGGCTGCCGGGCCGCCTACTATCTGGTCCACTCGATGGTGGCCACCGGCGGCACCTATGCCGACCGCGACCGGGAATTGGCGGCCAGTTTTGCCGCGGCAGCGAAGGCCGCCGGCGTTGAAAGACTGATCTATCTCGGCGGCCTCGGCGAGATGGGGCCCGATCTCAGCGAGCACCTGCGGTCGCGACGGCAGGTGGAGGAGGAACTGGCCTCCTCCGGCGTGCCGGTGACGACCTTTCGGGCGGCAATGATCATCGGATCGGGCTCCGCCTCGTTCGAAATTCTGCGTTATCTCGTCGAGCGGCTGCCGATCATGGTGACGCCCAAGTGGGTGGCCACGGAGTGCCAGCCGGTGGCGATCGCCGACGTGCTGCACTGGCTGGTCCGCTGCCTTGAGGTGCCAGAGACCGCCGGCAAAACGTTGGAGATCGGCGGACCAGACGCCCTGCCCTACAGCGAACTGATGCGGGTGATGGCCGAAGAGCTCGGCCTGCCGCGGCGGATCATCCTGCCGGTGCCGGTGCTGACGCCGCGACTGAGCTCTCTCTGGATCAACCTCGTCACACCCGTCTCCTACCGCATTGCCCGGCCGCTGGCCGAGGGCCTGAAGAATCGGGTGGTCGTCACCGACGACACCACGCAGCGGCTGATGCCGCACGCCGCCCTCGGCGCCCGCGAGGCGATACACCGAGCGCTGGCAAAAATCGAACGGCAGGCGGTTGAAACCCGCTGGAGCGTCGCCGGGCCGGTGCCGGGCGATCCCTCCTGGGCCGGCGGCACGGTGTTCACCGATGAGCGAATCGTCGAGATCGAGGCTGCGCCGGCGAGCGTCTATGCGGCGGTCTGCCGTATCGGCGGCGGCAACGGCTGGTATGCCGGCGACATTCTCTGGCGGCTGCGGGGCTGGATGGACACGCTGGTCGGCGGGCCGGGGCTGCGGCGGGGACGGCGAAACCCTGAAACGGTCGAGTTTGGCGAGACCCTCGACTTCTGGCGGGTGGTCGGCATCGACCGCGACAAGTCACTCTCGCTGCGGGCTGAAATGAAGCTGCCGGGGGAAGCTCAGCTCGATTTTCAGATCGAGCCGGTCGCTGAACCGCCCGACCGGCCGCTCTCCCGGCTGGTGATGACTGCCCGCTACCGCCCCCGGGGGTTGTTCGGGCTGCTTTATTGGTATGCCGTGGTGCCGCTGCACGAGCTCGTCTTCGGCGGCATGCTGCGAGGCATCCGCAAAACGGCGGAGGCGATGCACCGGGCTGCCACCGCGTCCGAGGAGCAGCCGCCGCCCCGCGACGAAACGCCCGGCTACGGCCGGGCCCGGCTCTGGCTGGGTATGAGCGGTGTCGGCAGCATCGTGGTGCTGGCGGCGGTCGGCCTGATCGTCGATGCTCCGGCTCGGCTGCTGCCGGCGGCCGACGCCCCGCTTTCCAGCCAGCTCGGCGGCCTTGCCAGCTTTGTCGTTGCCTATGCGATTGTGCAGCTTCCTTTCGACCTTTTCGGCGGCTTCCTGCTGCCGCAGTGGTACCGCCGCAAGCATCCGCCGGCGGCGGCATTCCTGACGGGGCTGGCCCGCGGAGTTGCCGTGCACGGCGGGCTGCTGCTGGTCGCCGCCATCGCCCTGCTGCTGGCAGGTCGGGCCGCGGGCGGCCTCGGGGTGGTGCTGGCAGCGGCCGGGCTGCTGCTGCTGCTGCTGCGGGGTCGGGTGGCGATTGCTGCAGCCTTGTCACCGCTGGAACTGACGCCGAGTTCACCGGTGCTCAGCGAGACTGCCGCCCTGCCGGCGCTGCCGACCTATATGGCCGAATCGGCCGATGAAGGCTTCACCGGCGCGGTTGTCGGCGTCTTCCAGCCCCGGTTGCAGCTGCTGCCGATGCGGTGGCAGAACACGCTCGACCCCGAGTTTTTTGCCGTGGCGGTGCGGCGGAGACAGCTGGCCATTCAGACCGGCGGCTGGTGGCGAGGCCGGCTTTTGGCAATCGGCTTCACGCTCGCGGGCGTCGGCCTGGCGGCGGCTGTTGTCGGGGGTGACCGGCTGGCGACCGCCGAGGGCATCGTCAGCTTCAGCCTCGTCTTCACACTCTGGTCGTTTCTCGGCCTGCTCGTGCTGCCCACGCCGAGCCGCCGCGGCGTGGCCGACGTCGACCGCAAACTGCTCGAGGCGGGCGGCGACCGGGAAAAGCTAGAACAGACGATTCAACTGCTTGACGACCTGCAGGATCGGGAGCGGCAGCGGCCGCCGGTCATCGAAACAATTTTCCACCCGGTGCCGAGTGTCGAGGCTCGGCTCCGGGGGCCGCACGCCCCCGGCATGCGAGGCTGCTGGGATGCCGCCCGGACCGCAGTGTTTTTGAGCGCCGCGGGCCTCGGCCTGCTCGGCCGCGCGGTCCACTGCAACTGCGGCCGCCCTGCCCTCTGGGCATTTCTGCCGATTG
>CAZIQV010000238.1:0-3376 GCA_964541275.1 uncultured Chitinophagaceae bacterium
CCGCCGCGCTCGGCATCGATCTGCTGGTGCTCTGGCCGGCCCGTGAAGGCACGGCGGTGCGGGAAAGCAAAGACCCGATCGAGGCGTCGGCCCAACTGCTCGAGGCGATCGACGCCATCCTCAACCACTCGCCGCAGATTCGCATCGCCATCGAGCCGAAGCCCAACGAGCCGGTCGACCACGCCTACCTGCCGACCATCGGCCATGCCCTTGCCCTCGGCAGCCGGTCAGCCGACCCGGCCCGCGTTGGGGTGCTGATCGAGTCGGCCCATGCGATCCTTGCCGGCCTCGATGCCTCCGATGAGATGGGCTTTGCCCTGGCGGCCGACAAGCTCTGGAGCGTCCATCTCAATGACCAGAACGGACTGAAGTTCGATCAGGACAAGGTCTTCGGGGCGGCGAATTTACGGGGAGCCTTCGACCAGGTCCGGGTGCTTGAGGCGGCTGACTATGCGGCCACTGGGCGGTTTGTCGGCTTTGATGTCAAGGCCCAGCGAACTCAGGCCGCCGACCGGGCGGCCGCCCACCTCGCGACGAGCAAGGCGATTTTTGAGCGGCTGGTCGAGAAGGCCCGCAGCTTCCCCGACGAGGCGGTGTCAGCGGCAATCGCCGAGCGGGACTACGAGGCGGTCGAGCGGCTGGTGTTGGAGCATCTGCTCGGAGGCTGAGATGCAGCGGTCAGGGGATGACCCAAACAGTCCGCAGCGGCGGCCGCTGGTGGCGGTCATCCTCGACGCGTCGCGTCCCTATGACCGGCTGATCATCGGCGGCGTGGCCCAGTTTGCCCGCGAGCAGACAAACTGGTGCCTCTATGTCGAAGAGGATCCGTTGCAGAAACTGCCCGATCTGGCCAGCTGGCATGGCGACGGCATCATCGCCAACTTCGATGACCGCCGGGTCGCGGCGGCGATTCGCGGGCTGGGGATTCCGCTCGTCGGTGTCGGTGGCGGTTACGGCTGGTACGACCCCGCCTCAGACATTCCCTATGTCTACACCGACAACGCCGGCATTGCCCGACAGGCGGCCGATCATCTGCTGGCCTGCGGCTTCGAGCAGTTTGCCTACTATGGCTGCCCGCGAACCCGGACGACCGGCTGGGCCGAAGAGCGGGGTGAGGCTTTTGCCCGCGTCTGTCAGCAGGCCGGAAAACCCTGTGAAGTCTTCGTCGGCCAGCACAAAACGCCCCGCCGGTGGGAGCCGCTGCAACAGGAGTTGGCAGATTGGCTCGGCAGCCTGCGGAAGCCGGTCGGCCTGATGGCCTGTCATGATGCTCGGGCCCGGTATGTGCTTGAAGCCTGCCGGCAGGCCGGCCTGAAGGTGCCCGATGACGTCGCCGTGATCGGCGTCGACAACGACGAGATGATCTGTGAACTGACCGATCCGCCGCTTTCCAGCGTCGATCAGGCCGCCCGCCGGGTGGGCTACGAAGCGGCCCGACTGCTCCACGACCGGCTCGTCGGCGGCGGGAGCCGGTCGCCGGCGAAGATCGTTGTCCCGCCGGTTGGCGTGGTCACCCGGGCTTCCACCGACACGATGGCGACCAGCGACGAAGCGGTGGTGGCGACCCTGCGATCGCTCCGAGCCGATCCGCGGCAAAAGCCTGACATCGAGGCGCTTGCGGAGCGGGCCTGCGTGTCTCGGTCGACGCTCGAAAAGCGGTTCCGCGGCGTGGTCGGCCGCTCGATTCACCAGGAGCATGTCCGGCTGAAGCTGACACTCGTCCGGCGGCTGATCGCCGACAGCAGCCTGCCGCTCAAAACCGTGGCCAACCGCTGCGGCTTTAGTTCGGTGCAGTACATGACGACATTTCTGCAACGGCACCTCGGCTCGACGCCGGCGCGGCTGCGGCAGGCGGAGCGGCCGCGGGAGGGTGGCTGAACGGTGCAGGCACCGAGTCGGCCGCCACGCCGGGCGGCGGGGGTGCCGCTCGACACCTTGATGGCTGTGGGGCCGCTTTCGGAGAAGCTGATCGTCACGGTCGTTTTTGAATCAGAAACCATTCGGGGGCGCAACCCATGGCGGCAGAATTTGACTGCGTGCTCGTCGGCACGGCGGTGGTTGACGTGCTGATCAAGCCGGTCCCGTTGACTACGGCGGTCGGCGGTGGCCGGTTGCTGCACGTCGATCCGCTGGGAGTCACGACCGGTGGGCTGGTCTGCAACACCGGGGTGGGAATGCGACGGCTGGGCATGCGGGTGGCGGCTGCAAGCCTCGTCGGGAATGACCTCTGGGCAGCGACGATCCGGGAGAGCCTCGCGCGGGAGGGCATCGACATTGCCGGCCTCGAGGCCCGGCCCAGCATCGCCACCAGCAGCACGGCGGTGCTGATCGATCCCTCGGGCGAACGCACCTTCGCCCACCATGTCGGCGGTTGTGCCGCGATCGACCTCGGTTTCATTCGCGATCGACTCGACCTCTTCGCTGCCAGTCGCTGGGCGGTGATCGGCTACATCGGCCTCTTGCCCGGCCTGGAGGCCGACCTCGCCGAGGCGGTGCGGCTGATTGCCGCGACTGGCTGCAAGGTGGCGATCGAAACTGCCGGCGATGGCGGTCGGCTCGAGGACGTCGCCCCGGCGCTGCCGCATGTCGAGCTTTACGTGCCGAGCCTTGACGAGGCCCGCAGCCAGACCGGCCGAGACGATCCCCGGGCAATCATCAACCATTACCGCGGCCTCGGGGCGACGGGGCTTATCGGAGTGAAGCGCGGCACCGCGGGCACGCTTTTGAGCCCGGCGGTGAACGAGTGGCTGGAGGTGCCCTGCCTCGCCGCGCCCGGCCCCGTGGTCGATACGACCGGGGCGGGCGACTCGCTGCTTGCGGGCCTGCTGACCGGCCTGCTGCGGGAACTTCCAGTGGCGGAGGCCGGGCGGCTCGGGGCGGCAACCGCCGCGTGCTGCGTGACGGCAGTGGGGGCGACCGAGGGCCTGCGTGACGATGCGGCCACACGTCGGGTGATGGAACAGGCGGCTGGGTGACGAGTTTTTTCAGCTGCCAGCAGCCGGTTTTTCAGGGCTTTTTTCTGGAAGGGTTTTGACGGCGGTCGGCCGCGAACTGGTTGGGTCGCTCGCTGGCGCGGCCGAAGCAGCCAGATTGGCAACGCTGATGATTCGGCCAGCCGCGGCAGCGAGCACGGGAGCCGCTCACGACGAGACACGAGGTTTCAGAGAGACTGTCATGAGAATTTCCTGGGGTTATCTTGCCCTGGCTGCCGGCGTCATGGCCGCCGGGTCCGCTCTGGCGAGCGACTTTCGAAGTGGTTCCGGTTCACCGTTGGCCCCGAACCGAATCACGACGCCGCTGAGGCTGACCGTTGGAGGGACACCGGAGCAGCCGGCAGTTTTTGATGGTCAGGGCATGCTGATCGACCTCGGCATCG
>CAZIQV010000239.1:0-3369 GCA_964541275.1 uncultured Chitinophagaceae bacterium
CTGCGCGACATCGGCGACGCCTACTATCGCTGGCAGCCGAAAGAATCGCCCGGCACGCAACCGCTCGAGGGGGCGCTGGCTCAGTGGATCACGGCCCAGTGCGACGAGGCGGGCATCGGCAACCGGATCGAGCTGGTCGACCCGGGCGAGCGCTTCGACGCAACCCGGCACAACGCCACCGGCCGCGGCGTGGAGATCACCCAGGTGCTCGGCTGGCTCGTGCTGCGCGACAACGGCCGCGTCTACACCAAAGCCAACGTCGCCGTACGCTAGGGCCGTTCACTTCGGGGCCGTTCACTTTAGTGAACGGTGCGGCACGGCAACAAATCCGCCATCAACAACCAGTCAACCATGCGAACCTATCGCTGCACCAACTGCGGCTATCAGATTCAACGCCCGACGCAACCGTTCAGTTGCCCGCAGTGCGGGCGGCAGGCGGTCGGCCTGTTCCGACCGGTCGAGGGCGGCGGTGGTCCGCCCGGCGGGCCGCCTCATCAGGGCGGATATCCGAGTCAGCCGGGCCAACAAGGCTACCCGAGCCAGCCGGGTTATCCGGGGCAGCCAGCTCAGCCGGGTGGTCCACCGTCTCAGGGCGGATATCCCCAGGCCCCTGGCGGGCCAGGGCAGGGCGGTTACCCGAACGCACCCGGCGGAGGGCAGCAGCCCCATCAACCCGGTTACCCGCAGCAGCCAGCCCGTCCCCAACCACCGCCAACGCCGGGCATTCCGCCGCAACAAGGAGGCTATCGTCCCCAGCCACCGGGCGCCCGACCGCCGAGTCCCGGGGGCCCACCACGTCCCGGCTCGCCACCACCGATTCCCCGTGCGCCGCAGCCGGGGCCACCGGGCGGACAACAACCTCAACCGCCGGGACAACAGCCGTCCCCCGGCCACCAGCCGCCCCCTGCGCAGCAGCCGCCACCACCGGCTCCCCCACCCCCCCAGGCTCCGCAGCAGCAGCAGCCGCCGCCGCCGGAGGAGCCGCCGTGGCGACCGCCCTCGCAGCGTCAGCAACCCGATGCGCCTTCGGCTCCACAGCCACCCGGCCAGCAGATGCCGAGCCCGCCGAAGGCGCCCCCACCGCCAGCCCCATCGCCGCCGGAAAAACCGCCGTCCGATACCTCTCCCGAGCCTCCACGAGCCCCGACGCCGAAGCCGGTCGAACAGGCACCGCCCAGCCCGTCGAAGCCCCGGCCCGCGCCGCCCGAGTCCCCAGAGCCGGCTCCCTCGTCCCGTCCCAAGCGCCGGCCGGCTCCACCTGCACCGACCGAAGAGCCCGCACCGCCTGTCTCGACAGAGCCCGCGCAGCCGCCGGCCAAGACCCCGAAAGCCGAGCCGCCGAAAGCCGAGCCGCCGAAAGCCGAGCCGCCGGCCCCCAAACCCAAGCCGGTCGAGCCTCCTGCGCCGAAACCAGAACCGAAGCCCAAGCGACAGCGTCCCGAGCAGTTTGTCTGGCAGTTCCCCGACGAGCCCCCACCGGCTGCCGCACCCATGCGGAGTGCGCCGGCTGTTGGCCCGGACGGACGCCTCTACCTGCACATCGAGGACAAGTTGCTCGTCCTGCAAGAGAAGGATGGGCAGCCGGAGGTTATCTCGGACTACGTCACCGGTAGCCGTGTGCCTGGGCCGGTGGTGCTCGCCGCGGATGGCACGCTGCGCATGCATGCGATGGACGGGATGTTGCACGCGCTCGAGAGTGCCTCGGGCCGGCAGATCTGGGCCCCGGTTGAAGTAGGCGAGCCGCTCGGCTACGCCGCCCCGGTCGTCGATGCCGCGGGCAACACGTACATCAGCGCTTACGACGGCGGGCTGTTGCGCGTCGACCCGGACGGCGAGGTCGATCGCTCGCGTCCCTTCTTCCGCAGCCGGCAGCGGTTGAACTCCGCCGGTGTGATCTACCAAGGCGTTCTCTACATCGGTTCGGACGACGGCTACGTGTTCGCCGTCGAGCTGGGCGGCGAGCGGGGCAAGAATCGGTTTGACCATGTCGCCGAGCAAGGGTTGACCGGCTGGTTCATCAACACGGCCTTGGCGGTCGGGGCCGACGGCACGATCATCGTCGCCAGCCGCGACGAGCACATCTACGGCTTCTCACCGGCTGGCAAGACGGTCTTCAAGACGCCCGTGCCCGGCCAGATGCTCGGCGCGCCGGTTCTCGACGCGCGCGGGAACATCTGCGTTGGCGTAACCATCCTTCAGCGCGGCCGGCCGGCCCAGGGACAACTCATCTCGATCGACGGCAACAGTCACAAACAACGCTGGCAGTATCACGCAGACGGTTCGGTCGAATCGACCCCGGTCATCGGCGATGACGGCGTGATCTACTTCGGCGACAACGCCGGGATGATCCACGCGGTCGACGACCACGGCAAGCTGCAATGGAAGGCCAAGGTCGACCAGCCGGTCCGCTCCGCCGGCACCATCATCGGCCCGCAGCGCGTCGCGTTCGGCCTCGACGATGAGACGCTGATGGTGCTCAACTGCTCGTCGAGCTCACTCGCCCCGGGCGTCTGGCCCAAGTTCGGCCGCACCCTCGGTCAATCGGCGACGTAGGTCAGGCACTCCCTGCCTGACGGCGCGCGTCGACCAGATGGTCATCTGTCAGGCACGGGATGTATGACCTACGAGATTTCGTCCAGTGCCGTACCCAGCTCACGAAACCCACTGACCACGCGGGCGACTTCGATGCCGTCGTCGATCGGGCGGAAGACAATCCCGTAGTTGCCGACGGAGAACACGCGAAGTTGAGGGCCGAGGTCGGGTCGCATCTCGCCCATTTCTGGATTGCGGCCCAGCAGATGAAACCGTCTAAAGAACCGCTCCATTTGCCGATCCGCTGCCGCGGGATCGTCCTCGGCGATATAGAGCCGAATATCAGCCAGATCGGATTGGGCGCTGCTGGATAGGCGGAATCGCGTCACGACTTTGCCCTCGATGAGTTCCGGCGTTCGTCCGCTCGACGCACAAGATCGGCGATAAACCGTTTAAATTCATCCTCGCGGTACTCGATCCCTTCACCGCGATCCAGTTGCTCGACGCCCACTTGAACGGCACGGCGGAACTCCTCTTCGCGCTTGAGCAACTGCACCGCGGCGGTCACCACCGCGGACTGGTCTGGGTACGTGCCGGCGGCGATGGTCGAGTCGACAAACTGCTGCAAGTCGGGTGGTAGCGAGCAATGCATATCGATAACCCTCGGTTCGAGGCAGACAGCGATCCACGGCAACTTCGCTCCATTTTAGACCCGCTCGACAACCGAATCAATCGCCGCTGGTGTGGGTGTCTGGCCAATTAGTTGCCTTGGCGAAGTTGGCGCAGGGCGGCGGCAGCGGGGGTGCGGACGCTGGGGTCGGGGTGGTTAACGGCTTC
>CAZIQV010000240.1:0-3368 GCA_964541275.1 uncultured Chitinophagaceae bacterium
GCCGCCGCCGGCCGTTTCGGGCGGAGCCTCACCCGCTGCGGCTGGGGGCCTCTTCAGCCCCGGCGAGTCATCCCGATGTTTTTTTTCGTTCGTCCCGGCTGCTGCGGCCGCGAACGAGCAGCTTGACCGGCACCTCGCTGAAAGCGGACTGTTTCCGTAAGGAGGAAAGCAGATACCGCTTGTAGGGCGCGGTGAGAGCCTGCGGGGAGCTGGTCGCCAGCACGATCGTTGGCGGTGCGGTGTCGACCTGGGTCGCAAAAAAGATTCGCAGCGGACGTCCGCGGCGATCGGGCGGGGGGCGGTTGGCTGCTGTCGCGGCATGGATGATGGCGTTGAGAGCGGCGGTCGGGAGCCGGGTTCGGCTCTGCCGAAACAGCCGCTGGGCGGTGTCGATCGTGGCCTTGACGTTGCGGCCGGTGAGGGCGGTGACGAAAGCGACCGGGGCCCAGGGCATTGAGCGGAAGGTGTCGCGGAGATACTGGGCCCATTCGCCGCGTTCGACGTCGCCGGCGTAGAGATCCCACTTGTTGACGACGAGCACCACGGGCTTTTGCTGTTCGACGATCGTCTCGACGAGCTGTTTATCGACCTTGCCGATCGGCTCGGTGGCGTCGAAAAGCATCAGGACGACGTCGGCCCGGCGAATACTGCGTTCGGCCCGGTGAGTCGAGTAGAAGTCGATGTCGCTCGACCGGCTCTTGGCCCGCCGCAGCCCCGGGGTGTCGATCGCCAGGAACGGATGGCCGTCAACCTCGAACCGCACATCGATGCTGTCGCGGGTGGTTCCCGCCACCGGACTGGCGATGACCCGGTCTTCCTTGGCGAGGGCATTGACGAAGCTGCTCTTGCCGACGTTCCGTCGGCCGACGATCGCCACCTTCATCTCCGGCAGGGCGGTGCCGCCCGATTCGTCATCCTCGGTCGCCGGGGGCAGCCGGGCGAGTATTTCAGCGATCAGCGTGTCCCGATTTCGATTCTGCTTCGTGCTGGTGACCAGCGGCGACCCGAAGCCGAGCCGGTCAAAGTCATGGGCGGCCAGATCAAACTTTTCATCGTCGGCCTTGTTGGCCACCAGCAGCACGTCGGCTCCAGCCTGCCGCAGCCGGCTGGCCACCTCCTCGTCGGCCGGCACCAGGCCGGCCCGCACATCGACCACGAAGATCACCAGCCCCGCGGCGGCCAGCCCCGCCTCGATCTGCATGTCGATCTGTTCGGTCAGGCCGTCGGGATCATCAAAGCCCATGCCTCCGGTGTCGACAAGATCGACCGTCCGACCCTCGAGATCGACCCGCTGGGTCAGCCGGTCGCGGGTCACCCCGGCGGTCGGGTCTTCGATGGCGATCCGCCGCTGCGACAGCCAGTTGAACAGGCTCGATTTGCCGACGTTGGGACGGCCGACAATGACGACCTGAGGAAGCGGGGTAGGCATGATGGCAGCAGACAAGTCGGGCCCGGGGGCGGAACGATCGCTGAACGCCGAGCACCTTCAGCCGCCCAGCACGGCGGCCACAGTGGCGGGGCCGACGTCGCGAATGATACCCCGTTCGGTGACGATTGCCGTGATCAGCTCGGCGGGGGTCACGTCGAAGGCCGGGTTGAAGGCTTCGGCACCGGCCGGTGCGGCCGGCACGCCCAGCGGAGCAAGCACTTCCGTCGCCGCGCGTTCCTCGATCGGGATCGCCTCCCCCGTTGCCAGCGTGAGGTCGAAACTGCTCGAGGGGGCGGCGACAAAGAAGGGCACGCCGTGCGCCCGGGCGGCGACCGCCAGACCGTAGGTGCCGATCTTGTTGGCGGTGTCGCCGTTGGCGGTGATCCGGTCGGCCCCGACGACGCAGCAGCCGACCCGACCGGTTTTCAGCAGGTGGGCCGCAGCTCCGTCGACCAGTACCGTCACCGGGATCTGCCGCTGCACGAGTTCCCAGGCGGTGAGCCGCGCCCCTTGCAGCAGGGGCCGGGTCTCGTCGGCGAAGACTTGAAACCGCCGCCCCTGGTTCCAGGCGGTGACGATCACGCCCAGCGCGGTCCCGTCGCCACCGGTCGCCAGGCTGCCGGTGTTGCAGTGGGTGAGGATGTCGCCGGCTGGGATCAGGGCGGCCCCGTGCCGGCCGATCGCAGTGCAGAGATCGCGGTCCTCGGCATGAACCAGCCTAGCCTCGGCCAGCAGGCTCTCGGCGAGCTGGTCGGGATCGGGGGGACTGCCGGCAGAGCCGACCATCTGCAACAGCCGGTCAACGGCCCAGCGGAGGTTGACTGCGGTCGGCCGGGCCGTTGCCAACTCCCCGGCCCGGTCTTTGACGTGGGCCACCGCCGCCGCCGCAGGCAGGTGCTGCCGTCTCGCCTCGGCTGCCGCGAGGACCATCCCGTACGCTCCGGCGATGCCGATCGCCGGGGCCCCCCGGACTCGCAGCAGCTTGATCGCCTCGACCACGGTTGGAACGTCGCGGCAGCAAATCTGCTCGGCCCGCACCGGCAGCAGTGTCTGGTCGAGGATTTCGAGGTATCCATCTGTTTCCCCGCGCCATTGGAGGGCGGCGGGAATGTTGGCCGAGAATTCGCTCATGGGGGTGCATTGACTCTGCTCGGTTGCGGCAGGCTCAGGCTGGAGCAAAGGGATTCGGACCACAGGGCAGGTCGAAGGCGGCGGCGACCGCCGGCTGGATCAGGTCGCCGCGGTAGACGTTGACCGCCGACCTGATCACGGCACTCCCAGCGGCGGCGGCCTCGATGCCGGCAGCGGCGAGTTGCATGACGAAGGGGAGCGTCGCGTTGCAGAGGGCCTGGGTGCTGGTGCGGCCGACCGCTCCGGGCATATTGGTGACGCAGTAGTGGACGACATCGTCGACGACAAAGGTCGGCTCGGCATGCGACGTCGGCCGGCTGGTGGCGATGCAGCCTCCCTGGTCAATCGCCACGTCGATGATCACGGCCCCCGGTTTCATCCGCTTGAGATCCTCCCGCTCGACCAGGTGCGGGGCCCGCGCTCCGGGAATCAACACGCTGCCGATCACCAGATCGGCCCGGGTCAGCCACTCGCGAATCGTGTGCCGGTCGGAAAACAGGCAGTCGATGTTCGGCGGGGTGACATCGTCGAGGTACCGCAGCCGTTCGAGGTTGGTGTCGAGCAGCCCGATGTTTGCACCGAAGCCGGCGGCCACCTTGGCAGCGTTGGCGCCGACCGTACCGGCCCCGAGCACGAGCACATCGGCCGGCGGCACCCCCGGCACCCCGCCGAGCAGGATGCCGCGGCCCAGCTGCGGCCGTTCGAGATACTTCGCCCCCTCCTGGATGCTCATCCGGCCGGCCACCTCGCTCATCGGCGTCAGCAGCGGCAGCCGGCCGCGTTCGTCCCGCAGCGTTTCGTAGGCGAC
>CAZIQV010000241.1:0-3348 GCA_964541275.1 uncultured Chitinophagaceae bacterium
CTTTCTGAGGCTGCCCGAGGCCTTCTGCACCGGCAGTTCGATCATGCCGCAGAAGATCAACCCCGACGTGTTGGAACTGGTCCGCGGCAAGTCGGCCCGCACGATTGGCAATGTCCAGCAGCTCTTGGTGCTGCTCAAGGGCCTGCCAACCGCCTACAACCGCGATCTTCAGGAGGACAAGGAGGCGGTCTTCGATTCGATCGACACCCTCGAAGCAATGCTCGGGGTGGCCGCCCCGCTGGTGGCCGGCACCAGCTTCGATCGCGATCGCATCACCGGCTCAATCGACCGGGGCCACCTCGACGCCACCACCCTGATGGAAGCGTTGATCGCCGAGGGCGTGCCGCAACGGACCGCCCATGAGACGGTGGGCAAGCTGGTACGGCGGGCGCTCAGCGAAAACTGCACGCTGGCAGACCTTTCCGATGATGCCTGTCGCATCGACTATGCCGGCTGGAACGCCTCGCTGCGGCAGGCTCTGGGCGCCTCGCGGGCAGTTGAACGGATGGCGAGTTTTGGGTCGACCGCCCCGGCCCGGGTGGCCGAACAACTGGCTGCATGGCGGCAGCGCCTGGAAGCTGCCGACTAGCTGGCTGGGGAGAAACCATTCCTGGCCTGTTTCCGCAGGTGCGTTCCCAACGAGCCGCAGGCCGCGGGGATTACCGCGGCAGGATCCTGCGGCGGAGGATCATAACCCCAAAGGGGTGGGCCAACCATGAGGAGAGCGGCTGTGGACAGGCAGGCAGCGGTGGCGGCGGGGCGGTGGGGATTGCTGGTGATCGTCCTCACCGGAACCGTCGTTCGGGCCGCCGGCGGCCCGAACGAGCCGTCTCTCGATCCCTTCCAAGCGGCGGTTGTCGATTCCCTCCGTTTTCCCGAGCGGACCACGCCGGCGGAACTGCTCGAAGCGGCCGTGCGGGCCGCCGCCGTCGAAGCCCTTGAGCCGACGCTTGAGTTTCTCGACCGGTTCGACAAGGCCCTGGCCGCCGCGGCCGACCCCGACGCGGCGCTCGCCGCTCTCGGCGACCGGTTTCCAGCCGCCGAAATCAATCGGTTGAAACGGTTTCTCAGGGCTGCCGCCCCGCCCGAAGATGCTGCTGCCGTCAGCGAATTGGCCCGGCTCATGCAGCAGGCCGCCGAGCAGCGGCGGGCCGACCCGGACCGGCTGGCCGCCGCGGCCACTGACCTTCAGAGCGACTCCAGAAGCAGCCGCCGGCAGGCGGTTGAAACCCTGACGCGGGGCGGCACGGCCGCGCTGCCGGAACTGATCGACCTGCTGGCGCGGCCAGCCCCCGCCGCTGATGACCCTGAGCAGGCCGCTGCTTTCGTTCGGACCCGCCGGCTGACTCGACAGATCGTCGGACAGCTCGGCAGCCGCGGTACTGAGGCGCTCATCACCTGGCTCGACGCCGGCCCGCTCGAAACCCTGCCCGGTGCCGTCGCCGCGCTCGATCTGCTCGTCGATCGCGGCCACCTGCCGGCCGGTGGGCCTGCCGCAGTCGACCTCGCCAGCGGCCTGCTGCCCGTGGCGACCGCCGCCGCCATTCCCGAACCGGTCCGGCAGGCCGCCGCCGGTCTGCTGGCCAAACTCGCCCGCAACGGCCTCGCCCCGGCCGAACTGGCCGGCCCGTCGATCGGTCTCAAGACCGGCTGCCGCCTGCTGGCAGAAAAACTCGATCAGCTGCTCACGCCAGACGGCCTGCCGCCGCCCGACCGCCTGACAGCGGACGACAGCAGCCTCCCGCTCCCGCTGGTTCGGCAGTTTCTCTGGGATCCTGCCACCGGCCGACCGACGGCAGCCTTCCTGCCACCGGCAGCGGCCCGCTGCCTCCGGGCCCGGCAGCTCGCCAATGCCATTGCCGGCAGCGGCTGCACCGATCCGGCCGCCGTGCGGCTGGTGCTGCTCGCCCAGACAGAGTCGCTGGCCCGGTTCGGCGCCGACCCCCGGGCGACCGCGCCGGTGCCGACCCCCACCGCGGCCGTCGCGACCCTGCCAGCCGAGGCGGTCTTGGCCGGCCTCAGCGGTCCCGCAGGGTTTTCCGCGGCCACGACCGTCGAGGTGCTCGACGAGGCGGTTGTCCGCGAGTTGCCGCTGGCAGCCGCGATCGCAGCCAGGGCCCTGCGGGACGCCGCCGCGACGCCGGGCCCGTTTGCGAGCATCCGGTCGCCGCTGGTTCGAGCCCTCTCGGCCGCCTCAGACCTGGTGCAGTTCGAGGCCGCCCGGACCCTGGCGACGCTGACCCCGGCAGCTTCCTTTCCCGGCGGCAGCCTGATGATCGAACGGCTGCGGTATTTCGCCGAATCGACCGGCCGCGACCGGGCGGTGATCGCCCATCCGAATCGCGATGTCACAACCCTGCTCGCCTCGGGATTGTCGAGGTTTGGCTTCACAACGGCTGCGGTGACCAGCGGTCGCAACTGCCTGCTGGCGGTGCGGCAGTCGCCCGACACGACGCTCGTGCTGGTCTCCTCGCGACTGGGCGACCTCGCTGCCCGCGAGCTGGTCCAACTGCTGCGGCAGCCTGCGGTCGGCGACCGCAGGCCGGTCCTCGTCGTTCTCGATCCACTCGACGACGACCGCAGCCGACCGCACCGCACCCGACTGGTACTGACCCTGGCCGACTGCGAACGCGTGCTGTTGACCGACCGGCTGGAAAGCCTGCTGCTGCCGAGCCTCGACCCTGACGACGAAGCCGTCGTGCGGCCCCCGCGGTTCCCCGAGACCCTAGCCCGGGTCGCCGGGCCGCAGGCGGCCGACGACACCTGGCGGCAGCAGCGGGCCGCCGCCAGGCTCGAGCGGGCTGCGGTTGCCCTCGACCTGCTCGGCAGCCTCGGCGAACGCGGCTGGGACGTTGCCGAGGCCCTGCCGACAGCCCGCGCCGGGCTGCGGCAGACTGCGACCTTTGCGGCAGCCCTCCGGGTGCTGGCGATCATGCCGGTTCCCGACGCGCAACGGTCGCTCCTCGAACTGGCGATGCAGTCCGACCTGTCAGACCCCCTTCGCGACCAGGCGACGGCAGCCCTCAAGCAGAGCATCGCCCGTCATCGACTTCTGCTGGCACCGAGCGAGCGGCTGGCCGTTCTCAGCCTGTACACTGTGGAGGGTGCGACCGCCGACCCGCGCAGCCGCATCCTCACCTCCCTTCTCGCGCCGTCCTCCCGCCCGACGGTGGCTGCTGATGCTCAGGAATCCCTCTGACGATGCCGCTGCGGCCATTCCCGGGATCATCGGCACCAGTCCGGCAATGGCCGAGGTCTATGCGCTGACCCGCCGAGTCGCCGGTTCGAATGCCTCGGTGCTGCTCGTCGGCGAGACCGGCACCGGCAAGGAGCTGATCGCCCGGGCGA
>CAZIQV010000242.1:0-3327 GCA_964541275.1 uncultured Chitinophagaceae bacterium
GCGAGAGGTCCGCCGCCGGGACGAGGAAGGGGACGTAGACGGCGTCGATGCCGGCAGCCGCGCAGGCGGCGTTGTGGATTACCGGGCTGAGGCTGTGGCCGACCGGATCGGCGATGACGCCGTAAATCTTGGTGGCCGGCCCGAGGGCGTCGTAGCGGTAACAGTCCCGCAACTGGGCCCAGGTAATCTGGCCCGGGGCGAGGATTCGCTCGGGGTTCAGCGGTGCAAAGGTAAAGGCCGCTCCCTGCCGGCCAGCGAGGATCCGGCTCGGCGTGCCGATTTCGCCCATGCAGATCCCGACAGTCGGCAGACTACTCGTCCGCACCAGTTCGAGCATCCGCAGGGTGTCAGCCGGCGTTCGGGCCATCGTCGCCAGTTTGACGACGTCGGCGTCGAGGGCGGCGAGCGATTGGTGCAGGCTGCCGAGATTCTCCGGCGTGCGGTCGAAATCGTGGTGGCTGATGATCCGCTTCGTCTTGCCGAACCGGGGAATCGTGCCGGCGACGTCGTCCTCAAGGTCGACATATTCAACACCCTCGGCGATGGCCGCCCGCAACACTGTCAGCCGGGCCTCTTCCGAGTGTTCCCAGTACCCGCCGTCCGACTTGCGCCGGCAGGTCGCGATCACGCCGCAGGGACGGTCGTTGAGCAGTCGCTTGAGTTGGATGTTGCTGCGGATGCAGTCGAGTCGGAGTTCGACAAGTTCCACACCCTGCTCCCCGAGATGCCGAAGTTCGGCAAGCAGGAACCGGTGGCGACCGCGGGCAATGCTGACACAAATCATCGAGAGGTTTCCGGAATTGCTCCGTCACGGTTTTGCAAAGTCTGCCGAGTGTTCCAGCGGTCGGTGTTCGGGCGGTCGATGTTCTGGCGGGGCAGGAGGCTCGCAGAGAAGATCGCGACGGGGCGAACACCTGCCACTGCAGATTCCCCCAAGACCACCGCCCTCAATCTGCAACGCGGGGCGATCCGGGGCGATCGGTCGATTTGCTGGTCTCTCGGACGGATGTTCATAGTCGTCGTGCCTTCATGGTCGGCCACGTGCGGCAGCCGCCGTCAGGTGCGGCGGAACTGCCGGTCGAGTTCACGCTGCGACAGCATCAGCGAAGTCGGCCGCCCGTGGGGGCAGTGGCGGCTGCCGGGGTAGCGATGCCGTTGGGCCACCAGTCTATCGACTTCCGGCTGCGCGAGCCGATCGCCCGCCTTGATCGCCGCCCGGCACGAGAGGCTGTGCAGCACCTCGTCGACCACCATCCGGTGGTCGCCGCCACCGGCCGCAACCGCCGTAAGCCGCTCAATGAGTTCCTCGATGATCGCCGCAGCCGGTGTTTTGCCGACCAGTCGGGGCTTGGACCGCACCACAACCGTGCTGCCACCGAATGCCTCGAGTTGAACCCCGGCCTCTGCGAGGACGTCGGCATGCCGCTCGACGAGTTCGAAGGCTGCCGGGGTGAGGTCGACGCGTTCGGGGATCAGCAGGGGCTGGATCTCGAGGCCGCCGGCGGCGAGCCGCTCCCGCAACTGCTCATAGAGCAGCCGCTCGTGGAGGGCATGCTGGTCGATCACCTCAATGCCGCCGGCGGTCTCGACGACGAGATACCGGTCGTGAAGCTGAAATGCCCGCTCGTTGGGGATCGGGGCCGCCGAATCCTCGCTTGTCGTCAACGGCAACTGCTCCGACCGGCAAGCCTCGGCCCGCTCCCAGGGGGGCGGGCCGCCTGCCGACCGCGGTGGAGGAGGCGGCTCGGCTCCCCCGGCGGCGGCGGCAGACGCCGCAGCGGGCCGGTCTGCCGCCAGCTGGCGCTGCCAGATCGCCTCTGCTGCCGCCAGTCCCCCCGCCGGCTCGCCGTCGGCAGCCTGCGGGGGCAGCGGCTGTTCGCCGGTTGGCGGCCGCAGCGGGGGCGGCGCGTCGAGCCCGAGCAGGGCTCGCCGGATCGCCGCGAGCACCAGCCGGTGAAGCCTGCCGGGGTCGCGGAACCGCACTTCCATCTTCGCCGGATGGACATTGACGTCGACGCCCTGCGGGGGAACATCGAGCCGGAGAAACACAACCGGCTGGCGGCCGCTGAGCAGCCGTCCCCGATAGGCCTCGTGGACAGCGTGGAGGATCGACCGGTCGCGGAAGGGCCGGCAGCCGACGAGAAAGTGCTGCAGCCGCCCGCTTGGCAGATCGTCCTCGGGCCGGCCGACGAGTACCGTCACCGTGACCTCGCCGTCGGACTCCTCGGCCCGAAGCAGCCGGTCGGCCAGTTGCTTGCCGAACAATTCGGCGACTCGCTGCCGCCAGTCGCCCGTGGCAGCGAGCTGATGAACCCGCCGCCGGTTGTGGGTCAGCGAAAAGCCGATCCCCGGGTGGGCCAAGGCCGTCCGGACGAAGGCGTCGGCTGCGTGCGACCACTCGGTTGCCGGCGTTCGCAGGAAGGCCCGCCGGGCCGGGATCCGACCAAACAGCTGATGGACCTCGACGCTCGTGCCCAGCCCGCAGCCTTCGGGAGCGACTCCGCTGCCAACGCCGCCATCGACCTCAAGCCGGCTGCCGGTGCCCGTGGCTGTCCGGCTCCGGATGACCAGCCGCGACACCTCGGCGATCGAGGCAAGGGCCTCGCCGCGAAAGCCGAGGGTGGCAATCTGGTCGAGGTCTTCAGCGACCCGCAGCTTGCTGGTGGCATGCGGCTGTACGGCCAGCAGCAGATCGTCGGCTTCGATGCCACAGCCGTCGTCAACCACTCGCACCAGCGTGATGCCGCCCTGCTCGACGGTGACGTCGATCTGGGTGGGGCCGGCGTCGAGAGCGTTCTCAAGCAGCTCCTTCACCACGCTCGCAGGACGCTCCACCACCTCGCCGGCGGCGATCCGGTTGATCACGGACGTCGGCAGGGTCTGAATCCGCGGCATTCGCTCCGGCCCTCCACCGCCGTCTGTCATCAGGCACCTGTCATGGGCGGTGCCGCCCCGGGTCGGCCGCCTCGGCACGCCCGCGTCGTCGGCCCTGGCTACAGCTGATATTCCTTGATCTTCCGATAGAGCGTCCGCTCACCGATGCCGAGCATCTCGGCGGTTTGCTCGCGATTCCCGCCGGTCAGCTTCAGCGTTTCGGCGATGAAGATCCGCTCGATCTCCTCAAGCGGCCGTCCGACGAGCGTGGCGATGCCGGCATCGCCCGATGCCGGGAGTACGGCTGTCTGAGCCGCCTCCGGCTCGAGTTCGAGCGGCAAGTCGTCGACGTCGAGCGTCTCATCGCAGTCAACCACCACCATGCTCTCGATCACGTTTCGCAGCTGGCGGACGTTGCCGGGCCAGTCAAAGCCGGCCAGCTTCAGCCGGGCA
>CAZIQV010000243.1:0-3294 GCA_964541275.1 uncultured Chitinophagaceae bacterium
GCAGCGGGCCGACGCCTGCGGTGTCAGCGGTTGATCGGCCGGCCGCTGTCCCACGTCAACCGGACTCACTGTCGTCAAAGATCTCCAGCGACCGCACCGCTTCGCCGTCGCTACCGAACCGGCCGGCAAAGAATTCGCACGACACGTTGCAGCCGAGGACCGTGCGATTGCGGGCCTCGTCGAGCGTCCGATAGACAAGCCATTGGTCGAGGCCCTCCTGCACCCGATAGCCAACCGCCTGATCACCGGCGAGCTGCTCACGCGTGTCAGCCACCGTCAGCTGCCGCCAGGTTCGCTGGGTCTCCTCCGGCCGGTGTCGCAACCGCTTGAGCCGGCGGCTGTCGAGGTCGATCCAAAGCGGCGCGTACAGGCGGCCGGCGGCAGACGTCTGCTCAAGACAGAGCCGCCCGGCCGCGGCGGTCAGACCACCCTGGCGAGAGCCCCCCTGTCGCCATTCACCGAGGCCCAACGGCAGGGCAAGAAACCTCGGCTTGAGATCGCAGCCGAACACCTCGGTGGTCTCGTCGCACGTCTCGATCGCAATGGTCGCCGGCAGCGAGAGGCTCGCCCGAAACACCAGCGGCTCGGCGAGTTCCGGGGGCCGGTCGCCGTAGCCGGCCGACGGCAGCACGACCGCATCACCGAGCATGACGATGTTGTCCTCGACGAGCACCATGACAGACCGCTCCAGCCGTCGGCCGCCCGCAAGGTCGACAATCATCTCAAAATAGACCGCCTCGTCGTCTGCCTGCCAGCGACTCGGCCGCCAGTCGCCGACAACAGCCGCCGGCTCTCCGCCCTGTTGCACCGCCTGCTCCCAGGGGCCCGCCACGACCAGCCGGCTGCCGACCGCAATCTCCAGCTGAGGCACCGGAGTCTGATAGCTCACCAGCACCCGCACGGCGTCGCGAGTCCAGCCGCTTCGCAAGACGGCGACAGCTGCCTCGGCATCGTGAAATGATCCGTCGAGCAGCCCTTTGTCATCGAACCGAAGATTCCCGGCGAGGTCTCGGCCCTCGCAGACCGCCGCGGCCGTCGCCGCGACCCGACGGCGGCTGCGGCCCGCAGCCCGGAGCAGCGGATCACAGGCGGCTGCCGAGACCGGGGCGGCCTCGACCACCCGTCCGCCGCGGCCGAGCAACGGCAAGGCGGCGACCACCGCTCGGTCGAGCAACTCGTTGCTTGCTTTCGACAACGGCGGGCCGCCGGTGAGACCGATAAGCTCCCGGCAGCGGAGCCAGCCGCAGAGGCTGGCAAGCATCTCCGCCGAGGAACTGCCGCGAATGCCGCCGGCCGGGCCGACGCGGGCAGCGATCGCTCGCTCCAAGCGAGCCCGCACCTCCGGCCCGAGTGCCCGACAGCCCTCAACGTCGTCAAACAGGCCCGCAAGCACGACGGCAAACGCCGCTGCGTCGGCAGCATCGCCCGAATCCTCAGCGGCGGCTGAACGGGCCAGCTGCACCAACCGCTCGAGCAGCCCGCCGGCGGCTCCGTCGTTTCGCTGGTTGCGAATGAGCCAGGCAACTCCCCAGGCGACCGCCTCGCAGGCAACCCAACGATCAGCGGCCACCGTCGTTTGCAGACCGGCGTCGAGACAGTCAGCCAGGCGAATCCCAACCTGCGTCAGCCGACGGTCATCGCGAGGCCTGCCGGCGAGCAGCCGCTTGAGCTGCTTGAGCCGGCGGGCAAGCGGCCGGCCTCCGCAGCGGTCGGCAGCCTGGCCAATCGGCTCGGCAAGCTGCTTGCGGCTGATTCGGCGACGGCCGTTTGAGCGGCGAAACGTCGCCCCGGCTGGCTTCACCGCGGCCTTGCCGGGCGCGGCCTTGGGGGCGACCGACGGCCCGTTCGACGTCGTCGGGCCCGGTGCCGGGGAACGGGGAAGTTGGCCGTTGAGCGTGCCGGGATCACGGTTCGGCCGCTTGTTCTGCCTGACGCCCGCCATCTGCCGCCTCCTCGCCACACCGGAAAAAAACGCTCGTCGCGGTCCCGCCCGTAGAATTGTCGAGCTGTCCGTGGAAAAAGCCGTTTCTGGTCTTTGTCCACTCAAGCAGCACCCGAACACGCCGAGGGTGTTCGAGACTGCCGGTCGCCGCTGCCTGCGGCGGCAGACTCTATCAGCAGTCTGCTACGATGCACTTCGGGAACGGACCGACGAGGCATCGTTATACCAGTCTCCGCCCTCCCGCGCAGACTGCCTCCCGCCCCCGCGAAACCCGATCACCGGAGGATCCGCGTCATGCCGCCAGCCGCGTCCGCCACCAGCAACGCCGGGATTGCCGTCCTGTTTTGTTTCGGGCTGCTGCTGCTGCCTGCCACTGCTGCGTACCCCGCCGACCCGCACCCCGAACTCAAGCGGCTCGCCCCGGATGCGGCCGTCTGGCTCGATCTTCCCGGCAAGCGGGTGATCGTCGGCGGGGGCGTCGCGCTGGCCGACGGACCGATCGAATTTTTCGCCTGCCCGCGGAAGACCAAGGAGCACGAATCGGTCGTGGTGGTTGACACCTCGGCACGCCTGGTGCACGCCGCCTTGCTGGCGATCGGCCTGAAGCCCGGCAGCCCCGCCTCGTTCGCCGACGAGTACACCCCGGCGACTGGAGACGCCGTGGCGGTCGAGGTCCGCTGGCGGGGTGACGGCGGCGAGCAGCGGCAGGCCGCGCAGCGGTGGGTTCGCGACAGCCGCACGGGGAAGGAACTCGACTGCAACTGGGTCTTTGCCGGCAGCCAGTTTTGGACCGACCCGAACTCCGGCCGAGAGTATTACCAGGCTGACGGCGGCGACCTCGTCTGCGTGTCAAACTTCCCGACGGCGATGCTCGATCTGCCGATCGCCAGTTCGCAGGCCAACGAGGCGTTGCTCTTCGAAGCGTTCACGGAGCGAATTCCCCCGCGGGGCACGCCGGTTGAACTGATCTTCTCCAAGGCGGCCGCGGAGCCTGTTGCCGCAGAGCTGGCAGACTGACCCGGCGGCTCGTCGCGGCGGCTGTGCTAACCGGCTGCGGACCGCTACTACTGCAGTCGACAGTGCCTGAGGATCTCATCGGCCGTGGCGATATAGCCGGTGTAGAACGGTCCGAATTCCGCATAGCGGGCGCTCGCCTCGTCAAACCGCATCGTGTAGACAATTTCTTTGAGAAACTCGGGCCGCCGGGCCCAGAGCGTCACCCCCCACTCCCAGTCATCGAGGCCGACCGAGACCGTGATCAGCTGACTGACCTTGCCGCCGAATTTCATGCCGCTGGCGCCGTGCTCGGCCATCAGCCGACTCCGTTCGGAAAACGGCAGCGTGAACCAGTT
>CAZIQV010000244.1:0-3291 GCA_964541275.1 uncultured Chitinophagaceae bacterium
AATTACGAAGATGCCCGAGGACATTACCCGCGGGCCTGCTCGGATGGGCCGGGAAGTGCATGCTGCGGGGCGACGAGCCGTCTCGGCTGGACCTGGCTGTTTCACATCACGCCGTTTCTTGAACGGTCGGATATTTTCGACAACGACTCGGATGCTGCCGTCTCTCGCTCGCCGGAATCAACTTACTTTTGTCCGACACGACGATCGCCCGATGTGTACTCGGTGACGGCCCGGTCGGATTACGCTGCCAACGGTGGCGAGCGTTCCAGTCAGGCCGGCTCCCGCGGGGTGTTCGTGCGGACACTCGTCGATCCATCGAGCACGGCGACGCCGCCGGCGGAGAATCGTCGGAGGCTTTCACAAATCCGGGACGGCCTCTCCAAGACGATCATGGTCGGGGAGAAGCAGCTCCACCCCGATCTCTGGGGTCGGGCAGGGGGCGACAACGAGGCCTGGAACAACACCGGCTGGGATGGTGACTGCGACGTGATGCGGTTCGGGTCGACCAACTGGGCTGGCAACCTTGGTGGACTCGCCCCTGACCTCGACCATCCCGACGCAACGCAGCCGGCCTACTGGTCCAACAAGTTCGGTTCCTCCCATCCGGCCGGAGCAAACTTTGTCTTCTGCGATGGCGCAGTCCGACCGATCGCCTTCACGGTCGCCCCGGAACAGTTCTTTCGGGCCTGCGTCATCAACGACGGCGAGGTGCTCGAGATGCCTTGACGCTGCGGCCTGATCCGTTTGCCAACTTGTTCTCTGCGTTGGCATGACGCCGGGCCTAGGCCTCGCGGACACCGAGTCCGAGCTGCTCCCGGCAAAAGCGGATGCTGCGTTCGATCTCGGCAAGCTGATACTCGCGCTCCGCCGCCTTGCGGTCGCTCCCGGCAGGCACGGAAAAGCCCTCCAGCGGCCGACCCCGGCGGGCCAACGCCCAGAACCTGGCGAGGTCGCGGCCGCGGACTCCGGGGTATTCCCGCCAGAAATCCCGATCAAACAGCGGGAACTCGCGGGCAAAGCCAGAGATCGTCTCGATGTTCACCGTCACGCCGGGACACTTCTCGGCAAAGAGGTCGAAGAACGCCGGCAGGTCGACACAGCCCTCGCCCATCGCCGTCCATTGCACGGTGACGCCGTTGGCCGACTCCCAGACCATCGAATCTCGCAGGCTCGTGGTGGCGATGAAGGGGGCCAGCCGTTCCAGTGCGGCGACAGGATCCTCCAGCGCCCAGCAGGCGTTGCCGGAGTCGAAGTTCACGCCGACAAAGTCACTGCCGGCAGCTTCGACGAGGCCGGCGAGTTCCGCTGACCGCATATCACCGGCATGGTTTTCGACAGCAATCGTGATGCCGCTGTCGATGGCCAGACTGCGAACCTTCTTGAGGACCGTCACGGTGTCGTCGATGCGGGCGGCGATACCGCCCTCGCTCGAGCGATCCTCGCGGCCCCCGAGAATCACCCGGAAGGCCCGGCCGCCAAGGGCCTTGGCCATCCGGATGCCCAGGGCAAGGTGCTCTTCCGCAGTGCCCCAATCGTCCTTGAACCGCTTGGCGGTCGGACAGATGCTCCACGAGCCGAGTTCGATGACCACGCCACGATCGGCGGCGTACCGCCGGAGGTCAGCCAGTGACGCATCGTCAAAACGGCCCTCCAGTGGGCCAAAGTCGGTGATGAAGAGTGAGTCACAGCGAAGGGCATCGGCGTGGTCGACCAGTTGTCGGGCGTTCCAGCCGCAGGCCCGCACCGCAAAGTTGTCAAAGCCAAGCGGAATGCCTCGCCGCGGGGCGGCGGCCTTCGCCGCCGGCAGACCGCTGGCAGCTGCAGCCACGCCGGCTGCCGCCAGAAACCGTCGGCGGGAGACCGGGCTGACAGTCACGGGGCAGGGCGTCACGGAGGCCTGCTGGGATCGGCGGGACTGGGCGAGCTGTGTCATGGGGCAATTGATTCCGAAAGGGGGTCGTGGATCGGTGAAGGCCATCACTTCTGGTAGTCGGCTCCGGAGAGACTTTTCATGACGTCTCGCTGCCAGGCCGCCAGTTGCTGTTGCAGGGTGGTCGCAGCGGCTGGATCGGCAGGCAGCAGGTTGTCGGTCTCACCCGGGTCGGCTTTGAGGTTGAAAAGCTCGGCGACTGCATCGCCGTCGCGGCGGTCGTGCACGACCAGCTTCATGGCTCCGGCAATGATGGCCCGGCTGCCGGCAGTAAAGTCTTCAGGGAGGAGACCGTAGCGGTTGTTCTTAAAGGTGCGGGTCGGTTTGCCGCCCGACAGCTTCACCAGTGGCGTCGTGCCCTGCTGCCAGGCCGGCTCGATCCAGGGGGCTGCGATCCGGTCGGCAAGCTTGCGATCGTTGAGCTTCCAGAAGCAGAGGGGCGTCGGCCGTTCGGCTGCAGCGTCGGTCCAGGCCGGGCTGACGTCGATGCCGTCGAGCGGGCGGTCGGGCAGGGGCAGCTCAAGCACGCCGCAGAGTGTGGGGAGCAGGTCGCTGGTCGAGGCCCGGAACTTTGAAACAGTCGGCTGGGGAATCGCCGCCGGCCATTCGATGAGCCCCGGCACCAGCAGGCCTCCTTCGTAGACAGTGTTCTTGACGCCCCGGTGAGGCTCGCCAAGCGCGGACTCGGGTGAGGTGCCGTTGTCGCCGCAGTAAAACAGCAGCGTGTTCTGCTTCAGGCCGGTGGCTGCCAGATGGTCGCGGAGCGTTCCAATCGCCCGATCCATGGCCGTGATCTCGGCGTACCGCTCCCGCAGCACCTCGCCCTGCGGCCGCTTGGTCGGCAGGCCGGTTTCGTTTGAGGTCAGCCGCACCTGTTTGGTGTATTTGGCAGGCAGATCGTCGTAGAGGCTGAGGTCCTCCGGCAGCCCGCTGTAGGGTTCGTGCGGTGAGCCGAACCAGACCACTGCCAGAAAAGGCTTTTCGTTGTGGGCCTGCTTGTCGACAAAGGCAATGGTCTCGCGGATGAGCACGTCCGAGCTTTCGCCGGGAAAGACCTGCGGCGGGCCGCCGTTCCGCGAGAGCGACGGGTTGAGCTCAAAGAAATTGTCATGGGAGAGCCACTCATCAAAGCCCATCGCCCCAGGGTTGGTCGGCGAGCCCTCTTTGACCGTTCCAACATGCCACTTGCCGAAGTGCCCGCAGCGGTACCCGGCACCGCCGAGCAGGTGGGCGATCGTGATCTCCTCCGGCCGGATCGACCAGCCGGGGGCGAATGTCCCCATTCGGTTGGGATGCCGGCCGGTCAGAAAGCTGACCCGCGTGGGTGAACAACTGGGATGGGCGGCATAGAACCGGTCAAG
>CAZIQV010000245.1:0-1856 GCA_964541275.1 uncultured Chitinophagaceae bacterium
GAGCACGTACTGCGGCTTGCCGATCGTGCCCTGATCAATCAGCCGCCGGATTTCACCCCACTGGGAGGAAAACCGGAACTCGTGGCCGATCGCCAGCCGACCGCCGGCCGCTTCGGCCGCCTGCACAATCGCCCGGCAGTCTTCCAGCGTCGTCGCCAGCGGTTTTTCCAGCAGCACGAACCGGCCGGCAGCGAGGGCCGCTTCGGCAATGCCGCGGTGGGTGTGGCTGGGCGTGACGATGTCGACCGCAGCACAGTCGGTCGTCGCGATCATCTCCAGCGGATCGGCGAAGATCGCCGCCTGCGGATGCTCAGCAGCGGCAGCGGCCCGCGACGCCTCCGACGGCGCGGTGATGGCCACCAGGTCGGCCTCGGGATTCGCCGCAATCGATGAGGCGTGGTAACGGCCCCAGGCTCCGTAGCCGGCCAGGGCGAATCGAACCGGAGCGGTCATGGCAGTACTCGCTGTTGATCGGAAGGAGTTGAAAGCCGGCGTGCCGGTCAGGTCCGCGGCGCGGTGGTCAGGGGCGTGACGGGGTCGGGGAGCCGCCGCTGCTGCAGTTCGTTCAGCCGGCAGGTCGGCAGCCGCGGCAAAACATGCCGAGCGAAGAGATCACATTCCTCGAGATGGGGATAGCCACTGAGGATGAAGGCCCGCATGCCCATGTCGAGGTACCGCTGGAGCTTGGCGAGCACCTGATCGGGGTCACCGACGATCGCGCTGCCGCAGCCCGACCGGGCCAGCCCGATGCCGCTCCAGAGATGCGGTTCGATCCAGAGATCGCCGGCCGCCTCCCGCAGGGCATCCTGCCGCTGCACCCCGGCACTCTGGGCGTCGAGGGAACGCCGCTTGATCTCCTCGCCTCGGCCGCGGTCGAGTTTCGAGATCAGCCGGTCAGCGGCAGCCCGGGCCTCGGCCTCCGTTTCCCGCACGATGACATGGCTGCGGAAGCCAAAGTCAATCCGCCGGCCGTGGGCGGCAGCCTTGTCGCGCATCGCCTGCATCGTCGCGGCGATGCGGTCCTCGGTTTCCGGCCACATCAAGAAGACATCGCAGTGCTTCGCGCAGAGTTCCTGAGCCGCCGGCGAGATCCCGCCAAAGTAGAGCAGCGGGCCGCCGTTCTGCTGGTAGCACTGGGCGGGTTCGGTGGTCGGCAGTGAAAAGTTATAGAACTCACCCTGCCATTCAAATGGGCCCTGAGTGCTCCAGAGTCCCTGCAGAATCTGGATGATCTCGCTGGCCCGGCCGTAGCGGGTCTCGTTCGACTCATTCCGCCCCGGCAGGTTGGACGAAATGATGTTTAGGCAGAGCCGGCCCGCGAGGGCATGGTCGACCGTGGCGATCGCCCGGGCAAGCATCGGCGGCCAGACCTCGCCCATTCTCAGGGCGACGAGTTGATTGATCTGCTTCGTCTGCGGGCCGAGCAAGGCAGCAAAGGCGAGGGCGTCCTGCCCGGCAATCCAGCCCGACGGAAGCAGGATGTTCTGGTAGCCGGCGGCGTCAGCGCAGCGGACGATGTCGCCGCAGTGCGCATAACTCGACCGCAACCGGCCATCGGGAACGCCGAGGAACTCATAGTCATCGCCACAGAGCGCGGCAAACCAGGCGACCTCGCAGGCCCGTTCGGCAGTCCGGATCACTGGTGTTGTCATCGGGCACCCCTGTCGCTGTTTCAGATAAAATACGATATTGCATTAAAACTGCAAGGACGATTGGATGCGATCTGCTCAGGCGATACGGGAGGATCTTGCCCGCTGCGTTTTGCACCTGCGGTCGGGCCGGGCCGATTGTCGGCGTTCACTTGCCAAGCAGCTGCAGCTCGCAGCCTCAACGGCCGGGCACTACGTTGAACAGCT
>CAZIQV010000245.1:1956-3284 GCA_964541275.1 uncultured Chitinophagaceae bacterium
GTTCCGGGAGTGGTCGATCCGGACGCCGGAATCGCCCGGCACGACGAATTCGTCACCGACTGGCGGGATGTGCCGGTGGCCGCCCGGCTCGGGAGCCGGCTGCGGGTGCCAGTGACGCTGGAAAACAACCTGCGGGCGATCGCCTTCGCCGAACGCTGGCTGGGGGCGGGCCGCGAACTCAGTGATTTCGTCGTGCTCGGGCCGCGGAGCGGTTTCGGACTGGCACTGGTTCTGGGGGGGCAGCTGCGACCGGGGGCTCACCTCGCCGCCGGCGCGGTGGGCCACTGGCCGCTCGCCGAGGGCGGTTCCGGGCAGCTGCATGATCGGCTTGCCGCCCCGGCGGTCTGGCGACGGTTTACCGGCCGATCGACTCGGTCCCGGCTGCCCAGCGACCTGCGGGCAGCTCTGGCTGAGGCGGCGGGCAGAGCTAGCTCGGCCATGCGTGCAGTGATCCGCGACTACGCCTGCCTGCTGGGCAGACTTCACCTGCTGCTCGATGCCTCCGCCTACCTGCTCCACGGGCCGCTGACCGGACTGGGGCCGGCGTTTTGCGAGGCTGTCGCCCGCGAAGCCGTTCGGCAGTCGCCACAGCTGGCCAGCCGCCCCCCACGGTTTTTGCTGACGACGCTCGGCGACGATGCCGGCGCCGTCGGGGCCGCCTGCCAGGCGATGGAGGCGTGGCGGCCGCCGGCTCCGCCGTGACCGGGCGGGCCGCCGTCGGCATTGACGGGGAACAGCACCTTGGGCCCCGCCTGTCAGGCCAGGGCGTCGCGCATCAGACGCCCGTGCACGTCGGTCAGCCGGATGTCGCGGCCGCTGAAGCGATAGGTCAGCCGCTCGTGATCGATGCCCAGCAGATGCAGCATCGTGGCGTGCAGGTCGTGGATCATGAACGTCTTTTCGATCGCGCGGTAGCCGTAATCGTCAGTGGCCCCGACCACGGTGCCCCCGTTGACGCCGCCGCCGGCGAGCCAGAGGGTGAACGCCTGAGGATTATGGTCGCGGCCGTTCTTGCCCTGGGCAAAGGGCGTCCGGCCGAACTCCCCGCTCCAGACGACGAGTGTCGAGTCGAGCAGGCCCCGCTGCCGCAGATCGCCGATCAACGCCGCGATCGGCTGGTCGACCGCCCGGGCGTTGTTCTCGTGGCCCGCTTTGAGATTGCCGTGCTGGTCCCAGCGGTCGCCGCTGACCTTCGGGCAGGTCAGTTCGATGAACCGCACGCCCCGTTCCACCATCCGACGGGCCAGCAGGCATTCGGTTCCAAAGATCTGCGTCGGCTTGTACTCGCTCTCAAGGCCGTAGGCCCGCTTGGTCCGTGCCGTCTCCCC
>CAZIQV010000246.1:0-3278 GCA_964541275.1 uncultured Chitinophagaceae bacterium
AGCGTCGGCGAGCAAGCCGGCGCGCGAAAACGCGGAGAACCATATCGACGGTCGCATTGGTGTCTCGGCAAACTTGGGAAAGAGTCTTCAGCTGCCGGGGCCGGTGATCGAGACCCCCGAAAACCCTCGGCCTGTCCGCTGGGTGCCCCGATCAAATGGTTTTCGCCCGTAACGGCGGGCATTGCTATGGATGGTTTTCCACGGACAGCAGGCGTCACACCCGCATGGTACAAGGTGGTCGGCGCGGCGACTGCAAACGCATTGAGCGGCGCGCGGAATGGCACACTTTTCAGGTGACTTCACGGCCGTTTTGTGATGCGGGATAGGCTGACGGCATGCGTCCACTCACCGACCTTCGCGCCGTGCTCGATGCCTTTGCCGCCCGTCAGGCAGCCGAGCGGGTGGCGGCCGGTCGTGATAAACAGCCGTTGCTCACCGCCTTCAGGCGACTGCAGCAGGCGGCTCAGACCGGTGACTACCGCCGCATGGCCGTGGCCGATCGCCAGCTGCATGAGACCATCGTCGAACTCGCCGACGTGCCGGGGCTGCCGGAATCCTGGCGGGCGGCCGCGGATGCGATTGCCCGGTTTCACCTCGATACGCTCACCCGCTGCTGGCCCGACCTGGGCATTTTGTTTGAAGCCCACCGCGGGATCGTCGATGCGGTCCTCGCCGGTGAGCCGATGGCGGCGGAGGAGGCTGCCCGCCGGCACCTCGATGCGGTCTGGTACCGGCTGGCCGAACTCGGTGCGGCAGGAACACTGCCCGATGATCCGCTGGAGCGGGCCTGCACCTATTTAGAACTGCACCTGACAGAGCCGGTGACCCTCGGCTTTCTGGCGAAGCATGTGGCCGAGACGAGCGCCGGCCATCTGGCCCGGCTGTTTCGCCAGCACCGGCGGACGAGTTTCACGGCCTATGTGCAGCAGCTGCGGCTCCACCGGGCGGTCGGCCTGCTGACGACCACCCGCGAGTCGATCGGCCGCATCGCGAAGCTGGTCGGCTATGCCGATGCCTCGCGATTTGCCGGTCACTTCCGCCGACGATACGGCCTGACACCGCGGGACTACCGGCAGCGGTACGCTGCCGCCGGCCAACGCTGAATGCCTGCAGGAAACGCCGGCCGGAGCGGTCTCGCACGTTCGTTGCAGGTGTGTTTCCCGCTGCATGGTTCCTTTTTTGGTACCGTGAAAGACCTTTTAAAACCGCCGAGAAACCAACCCTGCAGGGTTCCGCATGCTCCCCTGGCTCGCCCTTGCCGTCGCGATTGTTGCCGAGGTGGTCGGCACCAGTTTTCTGAAGGCCTCACAAGGCTTCACCAGGCCGCTGCCGATGCTGGCGGTGGTCATCGGCTACGGCCTTTCGTTCTATTTTCTCTCATTGACACTTGAGACCATTCCCGTCGGGATCGCCTATGCCGTCTGGTCGGGGGCCGGCCTGGTGCTGATCACGGCGGTGGCCTGGCTTGCCTACGGTCAGGCCCTCGATTTGCCTGCCGTGGTCGGCATGGGGCTGATCCTCACCGGGGTGCTCGTCCTCAACCTCTGTTCCCGGGCGGCGGGTCATTGACTGCCGGGCGGCGGCGAACCGCTGCCGGCGTGTTGGCCGTGACGGAGTGCCAGCGGCGGCTCCAGACTGTCCAGACTGTGGGAAAAGGCTGCCACCGCAGGAAGCGGTGACGGGCAGCTCCGAAAAACCGCGGTATGTTCAGATGCTGCCCGGCTCGACTCGTGTTCGCCCGCGGACACCTAAATTGCGATGGATGGCTTGTTCGCAGACAGCTAGAGCGTCGTCTGGAGCCGCGACTGCCAGATGTCGATCGCCACGTCGAGCAGGTTGTCGGCCTCAACCCGTTCGCCGGTCCAGAGAATGCTCCACCACCGTCGCTGGTCGTCGGCGATGATGAAGGAGTGCGGGCAGTCGTTGCGGCCGTCACGGAAGACATAGCCGGCCACGCCGAGGCCCTCGGCTGGATAGCCGGCGAGCACCTCCGCGGGCAAGGCGGCGCGGACGTCATCGACGAGTTCGGCCCGGGCAGACCAGGTCTGGAAATCAAGCTTGGCGAATTCCGGCATGAAGGCTGCAATCCACGGGAATCCACAGGGTCGTCCGAGGGGTTGGAGTATCGCCCTTTCCTGCGGCGGCGACCAGCCCTGCTGATCGTCAGCCCCGCTCCAGCCGAAAGCGTCGCACGAGTTCCTTGAGACCCTGCGCCTGGGCCCCCAGTTCCTCCGAGCTGGCGGCCAGCTCTTCGGCGGCGGCGGCGTTGCTTTCGATCGTCCGGGAGACGTCCTGAATCGCCCGTTTGACCTCGGCGGCATTCGTGGCCTGCGACTCACTGGAACCGGCAATACCGCTGATCTCTTCGGCTGTTGTTTCGGCCGCAGTGACAATCGATGCGAGCGACCCGCCGACAATTTCCGACAGCGACGCCCCTTTCTGGATTCGCATCGCCGACTCGTTAATCAGCTGCGTGATTTCGGCGGTGGCGTCGCTGGTCCGGGTGGCGAGTTTCCGAACCTCTTCGGCGACCACGGCAAAGCCCAGCCCGTGCTCGCCGGCCCGGGCCGCCTCAATCGCCGCGTTGAGGGCCAGCAGATTCGTCTGGGCGGTGATTTCCCCGATAATCGTGATGATATCCCGAATCTGCTCGGAGGAACTGTGGATCGCCTTCATCGAATCGACCGCATCGCGGACCGCCTGGCTGCCGGCCTGGGCGAGCTTTGCGGTCCGCTCCGCCTGGCTCCGGCAGGTCGCCGCATTCCCCGACACCAGCACGATCGAGGCGGCAAGCTCCTCGATCGACACGCCGATTCGCTCGATGCTCGCCGCCTGGTTCTGGGCGCCTTCGCTCAAACCGGCGGCACTGTCGGCGATCATCCGCGACCCTTCGCCGTGCTGCTCCGCCGCGTCGGCAATCGTGCGGATCAGTTCGCGGAGATCGGCGAGCATGGCGTTGGCGTTTTCGGCCAGCACCGCCAGCTGGTCGTCGCCGGAAATCGAGATGGTCTGCGTCAGGTCACCCCCGGAGGCCGAGGCAAAAGCCTTGCTGAGCAGATCGACGCCGGCCTGCAAAGCCTCCTGTGACCGCTCAAGCGACTCCTTCGAGGCGACTACCTGGGTCAGCAGGTCGCGTTCCCGCTCGGCGGCCCGAACGCGGTCGGTCACCACCTCCCAGGTGGCCACCGATCCCATGAAGGCACCCTGCGGATCGCGGATCGCAGAGGCATGCAACTCAAGGACCTCGTCGGCGGCGGCAAACTCAAATGTCTTGGGCA
>CAZIQV010000247.1:0-3273 GCA_964541275.1 uncultured Chitinophagaceae bacterium
ATTTCTATGCCGAAGCGGCCGGTGTCAGAGACGAGCCCAGCTGGTGGCCGCTTGAGTCCGGGCTCTGCCTCTGCCTCGTCAGCCTGCCAACCCTCGGCCGGCTGGAACTCCGCAGCGGCGATCGGCTTTTGACCCACTGGATGTTCACGCCGGCGGTGGCGGCACAGGTCCACCGTTTCAAAGATGCCTTCGACGGCCGGGACGACAGACTGCCCGCCTCCGCGGCGGCAGGAGCAGCACCCGATCGGCCCGAGCCGATGGACGCCTCCGGCGGGCAGCCGGTGGGGCCAGTCGCCGCCCTACTGCGGGTGCTCGGCTTTGCCAGACCTTACCGCCTGGCAGTCGCCGCCGGGGTGCTCCTGGCGCTGGGCAGCACGCTGGCAAGCCTCGTGCCGCCCTATCTGACAATGCCGCTGGTCGACGATCTGCTCATCCCGCGGCAGGCCGGCGTCGCCGTGAGGGCGGTGGACGCGGCAGGCTACCTCGCCGGTCTGGCCGCCGCCGCCGTCGCCAGCTGGCTGCTGGGCTGGGGCCGCACCTGGACCCTTGCCTGGGTCAGTGAACGAATCGCCGGTGACGCCCGGAAGCAGACCTACGCCCACCTGCAGAGTCTCTCCCTCGACTTCTTCGCCGCCCGCCGCACCGGCGATTTGATCTCGCGGATCAGCAGCGACACCGAACGGCTGAACAATTACCTTTCGATCAACCTGATCGAGTTCTTCTCGAACCTGCTGCTGGTGATCCTGACCGCGGCGGTGCTCTTTGCAATCTCACCGCTGCTCGCCGCGGTGACGCTGGTTCCGTTCCCGCTGGTCGTCTGGCTGGTTGCCACGGTCCGGGGCCGGCTGCAGCGGGGTTTCGCCCGGGGCCGGGTGGCCTGGGCCGACATGACCAGCGTGTTGGCCGACAGCATCCCGGGAATCCGGGTCGTAAAAGCCTTTGCCCAGGAGGCCCGCGAGACCGATCGCTTCGCCCGGGCCAACCGTCGCGTACTTGAGGCGAACGACCGCGTCAACGTCATCTGGAGCTATTTCGGCCCACTGGTCACTCTGTTCAGTGAGATCGGCCTCCTCGTCATCTGGGGCAGCGGGGTCTGGCTGATCTTCAGGGGCAGTGTCACCGTCGGCACACTGACCGCATTCGTCGCCTACATCACCCGGTTTTATGCCAAGGTTGAATCGATGGTCCGGATGGTCCCGGCCACGCAGCGGGCTGCGGCAAGCGCCCAGCGGATTTGCGAAATCCTCGACCGCCAGCCGACGGTTGGCGAGCCGGCCAGCCCTCGGCCGCTGGGCCGGCCGCAGGGTCGGATCGGCCTGCACAAGGTCCGCTTCCGCTACGGCAGTCGCGAGGTTCTCCACGGCATCGACCTCGAAATCGCCGCCGGGGAAATGATCGGCCTCGTCGGCGCGAGTGGCTCTGGCAAGTCGACCCTGGCCAACCTGATCTGCCGGTTTCACGACCCGAGCAGCGGAATGATCGCGGTCGATGGCGTCGATCTCCGGGAGGTGTCGCTCAAGTCGTACCGCAGCCAACTCGGCTGCGTGCTGCAGGAGCCGTTTCTGTTCTTCGGGACGATCGCCGAGAACATCGCGTATGGCCGGCCGGAGGCGAACCCGGCTGAAATCGTCGCCGCCGCCCGCGCCGCCGGCGCCCACGAGTTCATCCTGCGGCTGCCGCTGGGCTACGACTCCCGGGTCGGTGAACGGGGCGGACGGCTCTCCGGCGGCGAGCGGCAACGGATCTCGATCGCCCGGGCCCTTTTGGTCGATCCGGCGATCCTGATCCTCGATGAAGCGACCTCGAGCGTCGACGCCGAGACCGAGGCTGCAATCCAGCAGGCCGTCGATGAGCTCGTCACCGGACGGACCACCATCGCCATCGCGCACCGGCTGGCCACCCTGCAGCGGGCCGATCGGTTGGTCGTGTTGGATCAGGGCCGGATCTGTGAGATCGGCAGTCACCAGCGGCTGCTTGCCGCCGACGGGCTCTATGCCAGGCTCTACCGCACCCAGATGCGCGGCGTTCGCCCGGCCCACCTGCCCTGAGGAGACCAAAATGCCGGAAAAAACAACCGGAACCGGTTCGCCGCGGCCCGTCCCCGATCGCTGCCAGTTTGCCCGCTCGGCTGACGACAGCCTGCTGCTCCGCACGCCCGACGGCCGGGAGCATCACCGGGTGATGGTGATCCGGGCCTTCCCGGTCTCGGCGCCGGATGGGCCCGTCGCCGTCATTGACGCCACCGGCCGGGAACTGCTCTGGGCCGAATCGCTGCAGGCTTTCGCCCCCGGAGACCGGCACCTGTTGGCGGCCGACCTTGCCGCCGGGGAGTTTTTGCCGCGGGTCGAGGCGATTCTGTCGGCCTCAAGGCGGGAACCGATCAGCTGGCAGGTGCTCACCGACCGGGGGCCCCACCGGTTCGTCCTCGCCGCCCACGACGCGGTGGTGCGGCATCCTGACGGGACCGCGACCGTCACTGACACCGCCGGAATCTGCTACCTGATCCCAGCTGTCCGACAGCTCGACCGCCGCAGCCGCCGGCTGCTGGACCGGTGCCGCTGACCGCCGGGTTTCACCAGCCCTCCCGATCTGCCGACCCGGCTTTGAAGCTGGAGCAGATGCGCCGTTCATGCCGACGAGCGGCTGATTTTTTCGGGAAAAAAGACTCAAGTTTCGCAACAATTCGCTTGAAGCAGCCGGCGGGGCAATTAGGCTCGAAACTGGTTGTGGCGTTCCTCCTTGGAGTCGATCGATGGTCCGCTTCTCACGTTCCCGGCAGCAGATGGTTCTGAGTCTCTGGACAGGGTCGGCCGCTGTCTTGGTCGGCGGCGGTCTGCTGATCGGCGGGACCTCGGCTGCGGCCCAATGCTGCGGGCAGGCCAGCGTCGCCCCGGTCGCGACGCAGACCTACCGGCTCGACTACCAGACCGTCTATGACGAGCAACAGGTCACTGCCTATCGCACGGTCTACGAGACCGTCTACGACACCCAGACGTACACCGTGCAAAAGCCGGTTTGGGAAACGGAAACCCGGGAGCGGCGATACACCGTCCAGCGACCGGTCTGGGAAACCCAGACCCGTGAAGAACGGACCACCGTGATGAAGCCGGTCTACGAAACCCAGGTGCAGGACCGCAGCTACAACGTCGTCCGGGATGTGGTTGAGACCAGCACCCGCGAAGAACGCTACACGGTCATGAAGCCGGTCTACGAAACGACGATGCAGCAGCAGGTGACGACCGTTCGCCGTCCGGTCTATGAGACGAGCGAGCG
>CAZIQV010000248.1:0-3253 GCA_964541275.1 uncultured Chitinophagaceae bacterium
CTTCGCCGCCCGATTGGTCGGCCTGTTGCCTGCTACCGCCGTGGTGGTGCTCGCGGGCGATCTCGGCGCCGGCAAGACCACGCTGGTCAAGGCGGTCGCCGCAGCCGTCGGCATCGACCCAGCCGGGGTCACCAGCCCGACTTTCGGCCTGATTCATCTCCACGATACCGACGATGGCAGCCTGCAGGTGGCCCATGCCGACATGTACCGGCTGACCGGCGTCGAGGAACTGGCGGAACTCGGCTGGGAGGAGCTGATCGAGCCGCAGGCCGGCCGCCGCTGCTGGGTGTTCGTGGAATGGCCCGAGCGGATCGCGACCGCCCTGCCGGCGGAGAGGCTCGAGATCTCGATCGCGATCACCGGCGAAACCACGCGGCAGCTCACCGTCACCGGCCGGGGCGCCAGATACGCTACGATTCCCACAGCCTTGACATTTCCCGATTCCCGGTGAACCTTCCCTCTGATGCGACTGGTCCCCGACACTTCTGTGCTCTGCGTCGTCGATCTGCAGGAAAAGCTGCTGCCGGCGATCCCGACCGGCAGCGACGTGGTCACCCGCACCTGCCGGCTGGTCGACGCCGCCCGGCTGTTTGGGGTTCCGGTGCTGGCGACCGAGCAGTACCCCCGGGGGCTCGGCCCGACGGTCGAGCCGCTCGTTGGCAGACTGGAGCGGCCGACCGCGAAAATGTCGTTCAGTTGCTGCGGCTCGGCCGCCTTCACCCGCCAGCTTGGCGAGGCGGCCGAAGCGGTCGTCCTTTGCGGCCTTGAGACCCACGTCTGCATCGCCCAGACAGCACTCGACCTGCTCGCCGAGGGGTTTGGCGTTTGGGTCGCGGTCGACGCCGTGGCCAGCCGCTGCAGCCTCGACCACGACATCGCGCTGCGGCGGCTGGAGGCGGCCGGGGCGCTGCTCACGACCGTCGAGGCGATCATGTTCGAGTGGTGCCGCTCCGCTGACCATGCCGCCTTTCGCACGATGCGGGGTCTGCTCGACGAGCGGTCTGTGGAAACAGCTATCGATGGCAATCCTGTTCGGCAGAACGAGGGCTGAGCAAGCGAATGATTGATTCGCAGGCAACGCTTCCGTTGCCGCCGGGCCGGCCGGTCGCGGCCGCCGCGGGGCTGAGGGCCGCCCGCCGCGGCCCGCGGAGGGCCTGTACAGATTCCGCGAACCAATTCAGCGGATCGGCCGGGTGAGGTCGGTGTCTTCCAGCGGCAGGTCGGCCTCGAGCCGGTCGGCGAGGGCGGCGAGCCGGGCGATCTTGGCGGCGGCGGTCGGTTCCCCCGGCCGCTCCTGCCCGGGGGCGGAGCCAAAAACGACCCGCAGTTCGTCGCCGCCGAGCAGTTCCCAGACGACCCCATCGGCCCCTGCCACCCCGCGGCACTCGGTGAGACCGAGCGGCTGCCACTCCGGACCGCTCGCGGCGATCACCGCCGCCCCCGCCGCGACGGCGGGGTCGCCCCAGGCAGAGCCCTCGGGACCGAGCGGGCTCGAGGTGATGCCCGTGATCACGGGGTAGGCGGCGGCCGCCTCCGGCGTAAAGTCGGCACTCGGAAGCACCGTCGCCTCGGCGTCAATCGCCAGCAGGCCACCCTGCACCCGCACCATCGCCACCGGCGTCCGACATTGAATCGTCACCGTGGCCGCAGCGGGATGGCGGGTCTCGACCCGCTCGACCCGGGCGACCCAGGGGTGCATGTCGAAGGCCCGGGCCAACCGCCGCTCGAGGCTGGGATCGTCAAGCGGCAGCGGCATATCGAGGCTGGCGTTCCGGAGGGCCTGCCACTTGAGATCGGTGGTGACCCAATCGGGAATCCCCACGACCTCGATCGCCTCACCGGTCAGCAGGGAATCGGTGTCGCGGTCGAGATCGTCACGGGTCTGCTGCCAGGCGAGCCAGCCGGCGGCCGCCGCCCCGGCGACGATCGCGAGTGCCCCCAAGGGCGACCGCCAGCGGCTGAGCAGTCCAAACAGCCCGGCCGCGGGGCGGCCCGAGGAGGAAGCGGTCACAGCCAGCCTCACCAAACCTGGATTCGGGGCGACAGCTCAACACCGAGTTGGTCGCGGACGATCGTCCGCACCCGCTCAATCAGCTTCATGACGTCGCCGCTGGAGCAGCCGGGCTCGGCGACGAGATAGTTTGCATGCGGCTTGTAGACCGCAGCCCCGCCGACGCAGAGATCGCGGCAGCCCGCCTGGCTGATCAGCGACTCGGCCGTCGTCCCGACCGGGTCCTTGAACATCACCGCGACGGTGCGGGTTCCGCTGGGTTGTTCGGACCGTTCGACGATCCACTGCTTCTGCATCCGCTTGGTAAGTCGTTCAGGATCGTCGGTGTCGAGGTCGAACCGGGCCGACAGCACAATGCTGCCGTCGAGACTGCTCCAGCCCGAGGCGAAGTCGATCGAGTCCCGCGACCGCTCGCTGGTGGTGCCGTCAGCGAGCATCACGCCAACGCTGTGAATCCGCTGGCCGAGGTTGCTGCCATGGGCGGCGGCGTTGCCGACCAGCCCGCCCCCGACCGTGCCGGGAATGCCGACGAGATCCTCAAGCCCCGAAAGCCCCGCCTGCACGCTGGCCGAAACCAGATGCACCAGTTTGGCGCCGGCGCCGGCGTGGACGCTCTGGCCGTCGACCTCGATTCCGCAAAATGCGGGCGCCGAAAGGCGAATTACCATCGCCTCAACACCCTCTCCCGGCGCGAGGATGTTGGACCCGCCGCCGACCACCCGCACGGCGATGCCCCGCTGATGACAGCGGGCGACCACTGCGGCGAGGGCGGCGGCGTTCACCGGCTCGCAAAAGAATTGCGCCGGGCCGCCGATGCCAAGCCAGGTATGGACGGCGAGCGGTTCGGCAAGTTGCACCGTGACCGCCAGATCGTCAAAAGGGCTGCCGGCGGTGGAGGGCTCGGAAGGGGCTGTCATCTGGGTACGCTTGATCGCATCGGGAAACCGGCTGCCAGTCTGGCGGCCGACGGAACGCTGTCGGAATTGTGCCTCACGGGAGGATCGGCCGTCCAACCTGGCCGGGAAAGACCCTCCGCCGCCCGACGCGGCGGCCGGCAACCGAGACACCCTCCGGCTTTTTTTGTGGGGTGGCCGAGGACGACTCTCGTTCGCCCGCCTGCGCGGCCGCGGGCCCGGGGGTGCCTTTTTCCACAAACTGTCAGGCAACCCGTCGGCCGGTCCAGCCGGCAGCCGGTTCGTTGGCAAGCTCCAGCCAGCCATTGACGACCGCCTCAAGCGGCAT
>CAZIQV010000249.1:0-3253 GCA_964541275.1 uncultured Chitinophagaceae bacterium
ATCCACGAGAAGAAGATCTCGAACCTGCGGGATTTGGTCCCGTTGCTCGAGAAGGTAGCCCAGTCGAGCAAGCCGCTGCTGATCATCGCCGAAGACATCGACGGCGATGCCCTTACGGCGTTGGTCGTGAACAAGCTGCGGGGGGTGCTCAACATCGCGGCGGCAAAGGCTCCCGGTTTCGGTGATCGCCGCAAGGCAATGCTGGGTGACATCGCGACGTTGACCGGCGGAACGCTGATCAGCGAAGACCTCGGCATCAAACTTGAAAATGTGGAACTGTCCCACCTTGGTAAGGCGCGAACGATCACTGTTGACAAGAGTGAGACGACGATCGTCGAGGGTGGCGGCAAGCCGGCTGATATCCAGGCCCGCGTGCAGCAGATTCGCACGCAGCTTGAGGCGACGGAGAGCGAATACGATCGCGAAAAACTCCAAGAGCGGCTGGCCAAGCTGACCGGCGGTGTGGCGATCGTCTCGGTCGGCGCCGGTACCGAAGCGGAGATGAAGCAGAAGAAGGCTCGCGTCGAAGATGCCCTGCACGCCACTCGGGCTGCGGTCGAAGAGGGCATCGTGCCGGGCGGCGGTGTCGCTTTGGTACGCTGCCGCGAAGCCGTTGAAAAGGCGCGGTCGCAGGCGAAGGGCGACGAAAAAATCGGCGTCGATATCGTGCTCGGGGCGTTGGAGGCGCCGCTGCGGCAGATTGCGGAAAACGCCGGCATCGACGGTGGGGTGGTCGCCGACGAGGTCTCGCAAAAGGATCAGCAGACCGGCTACGATGCGAACAAGGGTGAGTATGTCGACATGGTAAAGGCCGGGATCATCGATCCGGTCAAGGTGGTTCGGGTCGCCCTGACCAACGCGGCGAGTATCTCCGGATTGCTGCTGACGACCGAGGCGCTCGTCACGAATCTCGACAAAGAAGACGCCAAGAAGCAGCGGATTGAGGGTTCAGTCCGCTGAACGGGGCTTCGGTATCCCGGATGAGCAAGCCAGCCTGTCTGCCGGCGGCACCGCGGTTGAGCGGGCCGCCTGCGGCCGGCGGTTTCGGCGGGCGGGTCGCCGGCGACATGCGGTCCGCAGGGACCGGTCGGCGGCGTCGGACGGTTCCTCCCGATCATCTTCCCAAGGACCGTGCTGATGGTTGAGCAGCGGGACTTTTACGAGGTGCTCGGCGTCGATCGGCGGGCATCGGGCGGGCAGATCACCGAGGCCTACCGCAAACTGGCGATCCGCTTTCACCCCGACAAAAATCCCGGCGACGACGAGGCCGCCGGCCGGTTCAAGGAGGCGGCCCGGGCCTTCGAGGTGCTCTCTGACGAGGGACTTCGGGCGCGGTACGACCGCTACGGCCACGCCGGGCTCCAGGGGGGCGGCGGCCAGCACGAGTTCAACGACATCTCCGATATCTTCGAGGCCTTTGGCGACCTCTTTGGCGGCGGGGTTTTCGGCGGTCGGTCGCGTGCGTCGCGGGTTCGTAAGGGCCGCGATGTCTTTTGTGCGACGTCGTTGACGCTGCTGGAGGCGGCGCGGGGGGCGACCAAGACGGTTCGGTTCAGCCGCCACGAAGAGTGTGGAACCTGCGGCGGCAGCGGCGGGCGGCCGGGGACGACGCCGCAACCCTGCGAATACTGCGGCGGCCAGGGACAGGTTGTGCAGGCGGCGGGAGTCTTCCGGCTGCAGACGACCTGCCCAGCCTGCCGGGGCGCTGGGCGGCTGGTCCGCGACAAATGCCCCGACTGCGGCGGTGAGGGGCTGACCGAAGTCGCCGTTGAACGGCGGGTGACGATTCCTCCCGGTGTCGACAACGATGTCAGGGTGCGGCTCGCCGGCGAGGGCGAGCCGGGTGCCGGCGGCGGTCCTCCGGGCGACTGCTACTGCGTGATCGAGATTCAGGAGCATCCCTTTTTGCGGAGGGAAGGCCATGAGTTGCACTGCGAGGTGCCGCTGACGTTCAGCCAGTGCGCCCTCGGCACGACTATCGAGGCCCCGACCCTCGACGGCCCCAAGCCGCTGCAGATCCCCCGGGGAACCCAGCCGGGTGACTCGATTCGGGTGCGGGGCCTGGGCATGCCTGACGTCCGCGGCCGGGGGATTGGCGACCTCAACGTGCACATCCACGTGGAGGTGCCGCGGAAACTCTCGCCGCGGGCCGAAGAGTTGTTGCGAGAACTCGCCGACGAAGAGCAGGCCGAGGTCAGCCCCAAACGGTCGAGCTTTCTCAGCCGGCTGGCGGAGTATTTCACCGCCGAGCCCCAGAAGGATGAGCAGACGGGTGAAACTGGTGATGAGTCGTAAAACTGTTGAACGAAGCCGATGATGAAATCGCGGCGGGTCGGGGCGGCAGATGCGGCCGCCGACGGCCGCGTGGAGGAGCAGTTAATGAACGATGCCCGGGAACACGACACCGATGCCGATGACGGCCTGCCGGTCGAGGATCTTCCGCTTGAATCGGGCGAGCCCGAGGCGGCGGCCGACAGCCTCAGCGGCCGGCTTCGGGAGACCGAGGAACGGCTGCTGCGGGCCCAGGCCGAAATTGAAAATGTCCGCAAGCGGGGGCAGCGCGAGATGCAGGACCTGCTGCGATATGGTGAGATTGCGGTCCTCCGGGACATCCTGCCGGTGCTCGACAACATCGAGCGGGCGATCGAAGCGAGTGAAAAGACGGCCGACGTCGAGAGCCTGCGGGCCGGTTTCAGGATGACCGCACAGCAGATTGAAAAACTGCTCGAAAGCCATGGCTGCAAGACGATCGCCACCGACGGTGTGGCCTTCGACCCTGCGGTCCACGAGGCGATTGGCCAGCAGCCGGCCGGCGACGCGGCGCCGGGGTCGGTTGTCGGGGTCGCCAGCAAGGGCTACCAGTTGCACGATCGGGTGGTCCGTCCGGCTCAGGTTTTTGTGGCAGCCACCGAATAGCCAAGCGTTCGGCTGCCGCGATGGCCGACGACCCAAACCGATGTTTTTCTCGTCCACCCAACGGAAATGAATCGACCATGCCGACTTACGACTACGTCTGCGATGCCTGTGGGCATGCGTTCGAACTGTTTCAGTCGATGACTGACTCGGCCAAGAAGACCTGCCCAGCCTGCAAAAAGCGGAAGCTTCGCCGGCTGATCGGCACCGGCGGGGCGATTGTCTTCAAGGGTTCGGGCTTTTACCAGACCGATTACCGCAGTGATTCGTACAAGAAAGCCGCCGCGGCAGACAAGCCACCGGCCGCCAAGACCGAAGGGGGCAAGAAAGAGGGCGGTGG
>CAZIQV010000250.1:0-3193 GCA_964541275.1 uncultured Chitinophagaceae bacterium
GGGTAAATGAGCCGCTCGAAGCCAGGTACTGAGTTTTCAGACAGAGCCTAGCCTGCCCGGAGCGCGTCCTCGACTCGGCGGATCGCCTGCTCGATATCCCAGGTGGCGTCGGCAAGGACCACGTCAGCCCGCGTGGCCATCCATTTGCGAACCGTCTTCTCCGCGGCAATCACGGTCGAATGGCTCCGCCGGCCGAAATGCCGACCAATTTCTGTCAACGCCGCCCCGGTGTGCTTGCGGGCGAGAAACATCGCCAGCATCCGCGGATGATTCACCGCCCGCGACCGCCGCGCGTTTTGCAGATCGGTCGCAGCCAGCCCGAACGCGTCACAGACCGCCTTTTCAACATCGGCCAGCCGCAGGCTGCGGCTGCTTGACCGCACGAGGTCCGCCAGCGATTCCCGTGCAAGCTCGAGCGTCACCGGCACGCCCAGCATATGGCCGGCAGCCTCGAGGCGGTTGACGCCACCGATCAGTTCCCGGGCGTGGCGGGTCAGGTGATCAGCGAGATAGCCGACCACGTCGTCGGGCAGGTCGAGTTGCCGACGGGCGGCCAGACCGGCGACGATCCCGCGGCGAACCTCGTGATCAGGAGGAAGCAGCGCGGCGGTGATGCCTCCCCGCAGGCGACCGGTCAGTTCGCTGCCGAGGCCCGCCAGAGCCTCAACGTCGCGGTCGCTGGCAAAGATGACCTGCTTCCCGGCCCGGTGGAGGCTGTCGACGGTGCTCTGCAATTCCAACAGCGTGGCACGCTTGCCGACGAAAAATTGCAGATCGTCGATCGCCAAAAGATCGACCGTCCGGCAACTCCGCCGGAAGCCGGGCAGGCCGCTCCCGCGGAGCGCTTGAAGGAAGTTGGTGGTGAACTGCTCCGCCGACAGGACGAGGGTCGTCAGGTCAGGCCGCTCCTGCCGGGCCCGGCCGCAGACTGCGGCGAGCAGATGGCTCTTGCCCACCCCGCTCGGACCGTGCAGCAGGACCGGCGACATCTCCCCGAGCCGGCTGACGGCCAGTTCCACCGCCGCGTGGGCCATCCGGTTGCTCGACCCGACGACGAAATCCTCCAGCCGACTCAATCGCTGGCCCGCCGCTGGTGCCGGTGACCTCGACCGCCGGCCCTGCCGCGGCCGACCGGCCTGCCGTCTGGCCCGCTCGGGTGTTTCGGTCTCAGGCGGCCCCGCGGCGGCGGCCGTCGGACGCCTGCCGGCGGGCGACGGCGGCGGTCCCGACCGGCTGGCGGCGACTGCGCCGGGGGCCGTGGCGGTCCGCGGCTGCCAGGTGACTGTGACGTCGCCGCCGCAGACGACGCTGGCGATTTCCTGGACATCGCGGCTGAAGGTCTTCCGCAGCCAATCACCGGTGCAGCCGGGGTCGTGGCAGATGCAGACCGACGCCCTCGCACCCGGTCCGAACGAGTCGGCGACAGCAACGTCGAGACTCTCCCCAAACCAGACAGCAAACCGCTCTTCGCCAAGCCGCTCCCGCAGCAACTGCGTGATCGCCTCGGCGGCGTCGCCCGAGTCGGCTGCCGCCTGCCGTCGGCCGGCAGGTTCCTCGGAGCCCTGATCTTCGGGACCCCGAGCATCGGGGCGTTGGTCTTCAGCCCCCGTGACGACGACTGGAGCGACGTCGGCGAGTCGCTGTGGACCCGATCTCAGCCGCCGGTGACCACGGTTTCCGCGACTCCGCCCGCTCGGCACCTGCCCGGGACCGGCTCCATGACGATTGCCAGTTTCTGTCACGTCCTGCGACACTCCATGTCCCGGGAAGATCCCGGCTTCATTCCATTTTCAGACGGTCGGTGACCGCCGTTGCCGGACGCCACAACCGCCGCGCGAGCGGACCGAAAAGGTGCGTTTCAAGACGACCCAGGCGGCTCCCGCTCACGCCCGGCGGCGAGTATAGGAGTGCTAGCATTGCTGTCAAACAACGCCGGTGAACGTCCTTGGGGTTGGCCATTCTGGGGCTTGCCGCCGCGGCAAACGCCGCCTCAAACACCAGTCGCAACCGGTGGAACTTCTGTGGATTGCGACAGTGCCACCCCGGGCAGCGGGGCCGGGAGCAAGTTGTCTGCAAGCGGCTTCGCCTATACTCGCGGGAATTGGAACAGGCGGCGGGCCACCGTCGGTCCGGACATTGCCGGCCCGCGGGAATCGCCGCGGCATTGCCAAGAGCCTGAAGCCTTGCCACCGCCATCCCTGAACTTGCCGCTCGCGGTCAATCGATGACGCCGAACCCGCCCGCCTCAACGTCGCTTCGCCTGCTGGTCGCCGCAGCGGTGGCCGCCGTGGTGCTGCCCGCCCCGCAGCCGGCCAGCGCCGACGGCGACCGGCTCACACCCAAAGACATCGCGGTCGCCGAGCCGCTGCAAGTCCCTCTCTCGGCGGCCAAGCCCGCGACCGAGGCGGCGGCTGGCAAAGACGCAACGCAAACGGACGGGGCGACGACGAGTGATCCTCCGGCAACGACTGCCGACGATCCGCCGGCACCTTCCGCTGCCGGAGACGCAAGCCCGCCGGTCGCACCGCCCGCGGTGGCCGGGGCGGCGGCCGCTTCCGACGGTTCCTCGCCGCCGCAGCCAGCCTCACCGCCGCCGACGGTCAGGCCGACGAGCGGCTGGCTGGGCCTGATTGTCGATGACTCGCTGGTGACCGGCCGGCTCGTGGTCGCCGAGGTGACCGATCCCAGCCCAGCATGGGCGGCAGGTGTCCGCCCCCGAGATGTGCTGCTGGCAATCGACGGCGAGCCGCTGCAGACGGCTGACCAGCTGGCTGCGGTCCTGGCGGCGATCCCGCCGAAGAAGCAGGTTCGGGCCCTTATCGGGAGGACCGATGGCGTCAAAGAGGTCACCATGACCGCCAGCGTGCGGCCGGCCGTCACCAAGACCCCGGCGACAGTGGCCCTCGAGCCCGGGGCGACGAGATCAGGGCCGCTGGTACCGGCAGCTCCGCCGACCTCGCGGTTTCGCAGCTCGCCCCCGCAGGCCGCGCAGGCCCCGGCATCGAAGCCGGCCGGTTCCCGTTTTGCCAAAGCCGGCCCGGCCCCGGCCCCGCTTCCCGTGCCACAGGCAGCCCCGCTCCCCGCCGCCGCGGACCGCCGCCCGACGGCAGCGGGCGAGATGGCTGCGTCGGTGCCGAGGGGCCGCACAGCTCTGGGCGTCCGGACCGTCGCCATCGACCCGGCAACCCAGGCG
>CAZIQV010000251.1:0-3151 GCA_964541275.1 uncultured Chitinophagaceae bacterium
TTTGCCGGCCGGCCGGCGGCGCGACCGCCCGCGGCACCACCGCCACGAGATGGTTCGGGCGGGCCGGGTCGAGCAGCGACTCGTCGGCAGCGATGCCGGGAGTGACGATCCGGGTCACCTCGCGGCGGAGCAGGCCCTTGGTCGTCTTGGGGTCGTCGATCTGTTCGCAGATCGCCACCCGCTCGCCGGCGGCAACCAGCCGGGCCAGCTGCGGGTCGAGCTGATGATGGGGAAAGCCGGCCATCGGCACCGCGTCGGGCCCCTTGTCGCGGCTAGTGAGGGTCAGGTCGAGCAGGTCGGCTGCCTTGCGGGCATCCTCACCGAAGAGTTCGTAGAAATCCCCCATCCGGAAGAGCACGAGGGCCCCCGGGCAGCGGGCCTTGGCCGCCTCAAACTGTTGCATCATCGGGCTTGCCATGGCTGGAATGTAGCAGCCTTTGACCAAAGGGCGACCGCCGCGTACAACCAGAGTGAGCGAGCGCCGATGAGGGGCCCCTGCGATGGAGGCCTGTGAATCTGGTCAGGGCTTAACCGCAGCAGCCATAAGCAGTCGTCTCTTTGTGCGGTGGGCCTCTCATCGGCGTCCGCTGCCGCCTTCCGGTTCGTCACGGCAGGCAGGTGTCCTTCCGCCTCCGCCCGATGCCCCAAAGCTGCCATGGCTCAACCGGCCGCCTACCAGGTCGTCGCCCGCCGGTACCGACCCCAACGATTCGCCGACCTCGTCGGCCAGGAGCATGTCGCCCGCGGGCTGGCCGGGGCGATCGAGTCGGGCCGCATCGGCCATGCCTACCTGTTCACCGGGGCCCGCGGCGTCGGCAAGACGAGCGCGGCCCGCATCTATGCCAAGGCCCTGGAGTGCGAGCATCGCAAGGACGGCGAACCCTGCAATGCCTGCGGCTTGTGCGAAGCGATCGCCGCCGGACACAGCGTCGATGTGATCGAGGTCGATGCTGCGAGCAACCGGGGCATCGATGAGATTCGCCAGCTGCGGCAGAACGTCGCGGTGCGGCCGGCGGCGGGGCGGTTTAAGACCTACATCATCGATGAGGTCCACATGCTCACCCGCGAGGCCTTTAACGCGCTGCTCAAGACGCTGGAAGAGCCACCGCCGCATGTGAAATTCGTGCTCTGCACGACCGAACCGGAGAAACTGCCGATCACTATCCTCTCGCGGTGCCAGCGGTTTGACTTTCAGTCGGTCAGCCCGGGGGCAATCGCCGGCCGGCTGGCTCAGATCGTCGAAGCCGAGGGCGTGCGGATGGCACCCGAGGCGGTTGGGCTGATCGCCCGGCGGGCTGCCGGCAGCATGCGGGACAGCCAGTCGCTGCTTGAGCAGCTGCTGGGGGTTGCCGCCGCCGAAACCGAGATCGGGGTTGAGCAGGTGCAGGCGTTGATCGGCATCGGCAGCGAAGAGAAGATCGGACGGCTCCTGCAGGCGATCGTGGACCGCGACGCCGCCGGGGCGCTCGCCGCCCTCACCGAGGCCCTCGCGGGCGGTGCCGATGCCGGTGGCGTCCTTGAGCAGCTGCTCGCGTCTTTGCGTGACTGTCTCGTCGCCAGCGTCGGCTGCGGGCCCGAGACGCTCCTCGCCGGCGAGGGATACGGCGTCGATCTTGCCGCAATCGGCCGGGCGACGGGTACGGAAACCCTGCTGGCGATGCTGCAGATCATCGACCACTCCCTCGCCCGCATGCGGCAGAGCACCCACTCGACCGTGCTGGCTGAAATGGCGGTGGTGCGGCTGGCCAGCCTCGAGGATCTCGACAGTCTGACCGAAGTGATTGAGCGGGTGGCGGCCGGAGCGTCGCCGCCACCGGCCCCGGCGGAACGGCCGCAAAAAAAAAAGCCCCCGCCCGCCGGGGTGAACGCCGCGGCGGCGGCTGAGACGGCCGCCCCCCGGCAGGCGGCCGCGGCGCCTGCCGCGCCCGAGCCGGCGGCTGCTCCTGCGGCCGCAGCGACGGCTGAGACGGCCGGCGGGTCGCATGCATCCCCAGACGCCCCCGACCCGCTCACGCTGTGGAAGGAGGCGGCTGCGGTGGTCGGCGGCATTGCCGAGGACTTTGCCGCCCTGGCGGAGGCGGCGACCTGGGAGGGGACCTGCCTGCAGGTCGAACTGCCGGCGACGGCCGGCAGCGCCGCCGCCTTCCTGGCCCGGCCGGAAATCATCGGGCAGTTCCAGCAGGCGGTTGCCGAGCGGACCGGGCACAACTGCCGGTGCGGCATCAGCTGTCGGACGGACCAGCCCACAACTCGGGCCGTCGCCGGCGGGGCGGGCCCTTCCGCCGCCGGAGCGGCCGCCGCTGCCCCTGACCCTGGTGGCCGCCGCGGTGTTTCCTCGGCGGCTCTGCTCAGGGAGACGATGGACCATCCCCTCGTCAGCCACGCCCGGACGATCTTTGATGCCGCCATTCGAAAGGTCGACCCGCCGCGGCGGCGACCACCCCCAACCCCGGCAGCCGAGCCGAGCGACGCGGCTCCCGAAGCACCGGAGGCTGACTGATGCCCGAGGCGAACTCCGCCATTGGCCGACTGATCGAGGCCTTTGCCAGCTTGCCGAGCATTGGCCGCAAGAGCGCCGAGCGGCTGGCGTACCACATGCTCAAGATGCCCCACGACGAGGCGATCGCCTTCGCCGACAGCATCCGGGCGGTCAAAGAAAACCTGCGTCCGTGCCGGGTCTGCTTCAATCTGACCGAGTCGGAGCAGTGCGAGATCTGCACCGATCGGCGCCGCGACCCGAGCCTGCTTTGCGTCGTCGAGCAGGTTCGCGATTTGCTGGCGATCGAGCAGGCCGGCAGCTACCGCGGGCACTACCATGTATTGCAGGGGAGGCTTGCCCCGCTGGAGGGCGTCGGCGAGGAGAAACTCTCCATCGACGCGTTGATCAGGCGAATCGAGCAGGGGCAGGTCCGCGAAGTGATCATGGGAACGACGCCCAACGTCGAAGGAGATGGCACTGCCCTGGCGATCGCCTCGCGGCTGGCGGGACTGCCTGTCACAATCACGCGACTCGCCCGCGGCCTGACCGTGGGAGCCTCGCTGGAACAGGCCAACCGCGACATGCTTGCCGACGCCATTTCCAGCCGTCAGCCGTTTTAGGCTCTGTCTGAAAACTCAGTACCTGGCTTCGAGCGGCTCATTTGCCCTCTGG
>CAZIQV010000252.1:0-3148 GCA_964541275.1 uncultured Chitinophagaceae bacterium
CGGGTAAAGGCGACGCCAGTGGCGCAGTCATCGCCCATGTTGCCAAACACCATGCTTTGGACATTGACGGCCGTGCCCCACTCGTCGGGAATCTTGTACTTCCGGCGGTAGAGAATGGCCCGCTCGTTCATCCAGCTGCCGAAGACGGCGCCGACGGCGCCGATCAGTTGCTTGAGGGGATCCTGCGGGAAGTTCTTTCCCGTTCGCTCCTTGATCAGCCGAAAATACCGTTTGATCAGTTCTCGCAGGGCCTCTTCGGTGAGGTCTGTGTCGTTCTCGATGCCAAGCTGGTGCTTAAGGCCGTCCATCACTTCGTCGAAGGGCTCATGCTCGTTTTCGTGCTTTTTTTGCACGCCCATCACAACGTCGCCGTACATCTGGATAAAGCGGCGGTACGAGTCGTAGGCAAACCGCGGATTGCCGGTCGCTTCGGCGAGCCCGACAACCGTCTCATCGTTGAGGCCAAGATTGAGAATCGTGTCCATCATGCCCGGCATGCTGTCGCGGGCGCCGGAGCGGACGCTCAGCAGCAGGGCGTTGGAGGGGTCGCCGAACTTTTTGCCGGTTTCCTTCTCAATCTTCTTGAGAAACGAGGCGATGCCCGCTTCGAGGCCCTCCGGAAACTTCTTGCCATTTCTGTAATAGTCGATGCAGACCGCCGTGGTGATCGTGAAGCCAGGCGGCACCGGCAGCCCGATCTTGGTCATCTGGGCAAGGTTAGCCCCCTTCCCTCCGAGGAGATCCCGCATGCTGCTGTCGCCGTCACACTGGGTCTGTCCGAAGAAGTAGATCATCTTCCCAGGCTTTCCCACTTTCCGGGCGGTCTTCTTCTTGGCGGACTTTTTGGCGAGCGTTTTGGCCATCTGGCGAGAAACCTTTCATGGTCGGGGTCGGCGCTGCGCGGGAACGTCCAACGCAGCAGCTCCAGTTTCACTCTGCGACCGAGAATTTACGGGTCCTGGGGGACACCGTCAACGAGTCGCAGTCTGGAGGTTGCCCCCGCGGCAGGCCGCATCTGCCACACGATCGTGGCGACAGAGTCAATCCTGTCCTATGATTCAAATGAATAAAAAGAGTATCCGTGGATCGACTCCAGAGACGAGTCCGCGTCGGCAGCAAGCCTTTTGCTGCCGACGGCGAAGCGGTTGATTCGGGAGGAGCGATCCGATGGTCGACAGCCTTTTGCGGCGCCGCCTGGGGACGAGCAGCTCGTTCATCGCCACCGTGGCCTGCTGCACGACGGTCTGCTGGTTTCCAGCGGCGACCACAGCTGCCGGCGACGATCGGCCGATTTCCTTCAACCACGACATCCGGCCGATCCTGTCGCACAACTGCATCGCCTGCCACGGGCCCGACGAGCACGACCGGCAGGCGGGGCTGCGGCTTGACCGGAGGGACGCGGCGATCGCCGAACTCGACAGCGGCCTCCGGGCGATCGTGCCGGGCAAGCCGGAGGAGAGCGAACTGGTCGCCCGAATCAGGCAGACTGATCCCGACGTTGTGATGCCACCGCCGGAGAGCAACCATCGGCTTTCCGCCGCTGAGAAAAACCTGCTCGTCCGCTGGATCGCCGCCGGAGCGGGCTATCAGCCGCACTGGGCCTATGTGCCCCCCCAGCGGCATCCCGCCCCCGCGGTGAAAACCGCGTCCAGCCCGGCGGGAAAATCAGACTGGTCCGATTCGTGGATCGACCGGTTCGTGCTGACGGGGTTGGAGCAGGCAGGACTTGAACCGGCTCCCGAAGCCGACCCGGTCACTCTGCTGCGTCGAGTGACGTTCGACCTGACCGGACTGCCCCCCACCCCGGCGGAGGTCGATGCCTACCTGGCCGCCGACCCGGCCGACCGCTACGAGCAGCTCGTCAACCGGCTGCTCGCCTCGCCCCGGCATGCCGAGCGGCTGGCCGTCTGGTGGCTCGATCTGGTCCGTTACGCCGACACGGTCGGCTACCACGGTGACCAGACCCACAACGCGTCGCCCTACCGCGACTGGGTCATCGCCGCCTTTCTCAACAACCTGCCCTTCGACCGGTTCACCCTGCTGCAACTTGCCGGCGACCTCATCGAACCGGCCGCCGGCGAACATCCGGATGATCGGGTACTCGCCGCCGCCTACAACCGGCTGTTGCAGACAACCCATGAAGGCGGGCTGCAGGTCAAGGAATACCGGGCGATCTATCAGGCCGACCGCGTCCGAAACGTGTCGGGCGTCTGGCTCGGCGCGACCGTCGGCTGCGCCCAATGCCACGATCACAAATACGATCCCTACACCACCCGCGACTTCTACGCCCTCGGCAGCTTCTTCGCCGATATCGACGACGAAAAGCACCTCGGCAAGGGAGGCTTTGGCGGCGGCACCAACAGCCTGCCGACCAGACGCCTGCCGGAGCAAGCGGTGGTCAGTCCATTCGACCGCGAGCGGGCCGCGACCCTCGATGCCGAGATCGACCGCCTCCGAACGAGTCTGCCGCCGCCACCGGAGCCGGACGCAAACAAACTGCCGGTGAAGCCGGTGGCGGCCGTAGCGACCGACGAGAAGCCGCCGGCAGACAGCGGCCCCCAGGCCGCCGCGGCTGCGTCTGAGGAACCGCCGGAGGTGATCAAAGCCCGGAAGCAGCTGGCGGCGCTCGAACAGGAGCGAAACGGACTCGACCGGATGCTGATGGTAACCCAGTCGCTTGAGCGACCCCGCACCGTCCGGGTGCTGCCCCGCGGCAACTGGCTCGATGAAACCGGGCCGGTGGTCGAGCCGGCGATCCCCGCTTTTCTCGGCAGCCTGCCGACCAGCGGCCGCGCCAGTCGAGCCGATCTGGCCCGCTGGCTGGTGGCCCCCGTCGCCGAAGGCGGCGTCGGCGAGTTCACCGCCCGGGTCATCGCCAACAGGATCTGGGCGCTGTTTTTTGGCGCCGGCCTCTGCCGCTCAGCCGCTGATTTTGGCGGCCAGGGTGAGCCGCCCGACCATCCTGAACTGCTCGACCGGCTGGCGATCGAACTTTTTGACAACGGCTGGGACCTGCGGCAGCTGATCCGGACGATCGTCACCAGCCGGGCCTATCGGATGGCCTCTGATGCCCCGGCTGCCCTGCTGGCCCGGGACCCCGACAACCGGCTGCTGGCCCGGCAGGGCCGCTGGCGGTATCCGGCCGAGG
>CAZIQV010000253.1:0-3146 GCA_964541275.1 uncultured Chitinophagaceae bacterium
CCCCTTACGCCGGCAGCCAGACCTGGGGCAACGACTTCCTGCCCGGCTGCCATCAGGGCACCCGGATCTCACCCGGCCCGGTACCGGTGGCCAACATGAACCGGCGAGCGGTGTCACCGGCCCTGCAGGAACTGGAACTCGAGCGGCTGGCGGTGATGAACCGGCGGCATGCTGACCAGCGGCAGCTCGATGCGGCCCTGGAAGCCCGCATCCGGTCGTTTGAGACCGCCTTCGGCATGCAGACTGCGGCGCCGGAGGTCTTCGACCTGAGCGGTGAAACGGCCGAGACACTCGCCCTGTACGGCCTGAAGCCGGGGCAGACCACTGGCTTTGGCTGGCAGTGTCTCATCGCTCGTCGGCTCGCCGAACGGGGCGTGCGGTTCATCGAACTGATCGATGTCGGTTCGGCGAATAACTGGGATGCTCACGGCGACATGAAGACGCATGAGCCGCTGGCGAAGAACGTCGATCAGGCGATGGCCGGCTTGGTGCTCGACCTCAAGCAGCGGGGCATGCTCGATGAGACGCTGGTCGTCTGGACGACCGAGTTTGGCAGGACGCCGTACCACACGCAGGCCGACCATCGGGGCCGCGAACACCACCATCAAGGCTATTCCAGCTGGCTGGCCGGCGGTGGAGTGAAGGGGGGTATGGTCTATGGCAAGACGGATGAATATGGCAGCGCCGCCGTCGAGAATCGCATGCATGTCCACGACTTTCATGCAACGATCCTCCACCTGCTCGGCCTCGACCATGAGCGGCTCACCTACCGGCACGCCGGCCGCGACTATCGGTTGACGGACGTCGCCGGCGAAGTGGCAGGGGAGATCCTGGCATGACAACGCGTGATTGGCGGCTGCATCTATTCGCTGCGGTTGAGCTACTGACGCTGTTCGGTGCTTCGGCGGCCACAGCCGATGAACTTGCTGCCGGTTTGGCGTCAGTTCGACCAGTCCTCTCCCGCTATTGCGTCGACTGCCACGCTGGTGATCAGGCCGAAGGCGATGTCGATCTGGCCGGCCTCACGAATCTGGCAGCCTTTCGCCGGCAGCCCGGGCTGGTGCAGCGGCTTGAGGAAATGGTGGTGAGCGGACAGATGCCGCCGCCCGACGCCGACCAGCCGACCGCAGTGCAGCGCGAGGCCGTCGGCAGCTGGCTGCGGGCGTTTCTCACCGCAGAAGCCCTGGCGCACGCCGGTGATCCCGGCCGGGTTGTCCTCCGCCGGCTTAACAATGCCGAATACACCTACACCATCCGCGACCTGACCGGGGTGGCGGCCCTCGATCCGGCGAAAGAGTTTCCCGCCGACGGCGGTGCCGGGGAGGGGTTTACCAATACAGGGCAGTCGCTGGTGATGTCGCCGGCCCTGTTTGCCAAATACCTGGCCGCTGCCAAAAAGGTTGCCGCCCACGCCGTGCTCCTGCCAGACGGGATCGCCTTTAGCGTGGGGACCACCCGCCCCGACCAGATCGCCGAATGGCTGGCGAAGCTCAAGGCGTTCTACGCCCGCTTCACCCGGCCGTTGGGGGCGGCGGCCCGGGCTGAGCAGGTGACCGTGAAGCATGGCATCAGACTCGACCTCGGCAGTGATGGGTTCCTGCCGGTTGAGCCCTATCTGCAGGCAACCCTCGACCTGAAAGCCAAGGCTGAGATTGACGCGACAGCGATCGCGACCCTGGCGAACGACCGCGGCCTGTCGCCAAAGTATCTCACCACCCTCTGGCAGACGCTCGCTGCGGCCGACACCGGCTCGCTGCTGCTCGACCGGCTCCGGGCACGCTGGCGGGAGGCGACGGCCGCCGATACCAAGGCAATCGCGGCTGAGATCGGCCGCTGGCAGGATGGCCTCTGGCGGTTCAACGCTGCCGGGCAGATCGGCCGGCACCTCGGCCGACAGGACGGGCCGGCGAGTTGGCAGGCGCGGTCCGTCTCGCTGGTGAGGGAGCAGGCCTTTCGCGTGAAGCTCCCGGTGCCTCCGGGGCAAGACGGGCCGCAGCACGTGACGGTTCACCTGGCCGCCGGCAACGCCGGTGATGGTGGAAAAGACGATGTCGTCATCTTCAGGCGTCCGCGGCTGGTAGCGGCCGGTCAAGAGGATCTGCTGCTGCGAAGTCTGCCGAACGCTGGAGCCTTCGGCCTCGCCCCCGACGGCGTCGCTCAGAGCGATGTCGGACCCGACGATCTCTGCCTGCGGCCGCCGTGTGCCGTCACGATCGAGATTCCCTCAGGCCTCGCCGCCGGCTGTGAGCTGGTGACGACGGCGATGCTGCCCGCTGGAGTCGGGCCGGAGGCGAGCATTCAGCCGTGGGTTGGCGTGGGGCCGGCACCAGCGGTCGACGTGAGCCCGGATGCCGTCGTGATTGCCCCTGAGCCCTCCCGGGCGTGGAACCGTCAGAGCCGGTCGTTCCGGGAGTTTCGCGAACTCTTTCCGAAGGCAGTCTGTTACGCCCGGATCGTCCCGGTCGATGAAGTCGTAACGCTGAACCTTTACTATCGCGAGGATGAGCAGCTGCAGCGGCTGCTTCTCGATGATGCCCAGGCCGCAGCGTTGGACCGGCTCTGGGACGAACTGTCGTTTGTTGCCCGCGAGCCGCTGGCACTGGAAGCGGCTTTCGAACAGCTCGAAGGCTACGCCACCCAGGATCGGCAGGATCTCGTCACGTCCTTCACGCCGATGCGGCCGGTGATCACCGGTCGGGCGGCGGCGTTTCGGCAGCGGCTTTCAGAGACTGAGCCGGTGCACCTCGACGCCGTGGTTGCCTTCGCGGGCCGGGCCTTCCGGCGACCTGTCACGCCGCTTGAGGAAAACCGGCTCCGCAGCCTCTACGACACGCTCCGTGGAGACGGTCTCGCGCACGAGGAGGCGATCCGCACGCTGATTGCGCATGTGCTGGTGGCACCGGAGTTTCTCTACAAGCTGGAGACGCCGGGTGCCGGCAGCGAGCCGCAGCGGCTTTCCGGCTCCGAGCTGGCGACGCGGCTCTCCTACTTCCTCTGGTCGTCGCTGCCCGATGCCGACCTGCTGGCGGCGGCCGAGCGGGGGCAGTTGGACGATCGAACATCAATCAGGTCACAGGCCCGCCGGATGCTGGCCGCCCCAAAATCACGGCGGCTGGCCGAGCAGTTCGGCCTGCAGTGGCTGCATG